>JBCCWM010000380.1:0-4695 GCA_039193505.1 Pseudomonadota bacterium
GAACAACAAGTACGGCATGTCGACATCGACCGAGCGCTCGACAGCCGTGAAGCACATCGCGGAGCGGGCGGCGGCCTATGCGATGCCCGGCATCACGGTCGACGGCAACGATTTCTCGGCAGTGACTGAGGCCGTCGATGCCGCCGTTGCGCGGGCGCGGGCCGGAGAGGGGCCCAGCCTGGTCGAGAACGTGACCTATCGATGGCGCGGACATTCCAAGTCGGACCGCAACCGGTACCGGACAAAGGAGGAGATCGCCGCCTGGCAGGCGAAGGATCCGATCCTGCGGATGACGCGGATGCTCACCGACCACGGGATCCTCACCGAGGCGGATGCGTCCGAGATGGAGGCAGATGTCGCGCGCACCGTTGAGGCCGCAATCGTCTTCGCCAAAGAGAGCCCGGCGCCCCGGATCGAGGAGGCGACGCGCTACGTCACGACTGAGGAGGCGCACAACGTCACGACGGAGGAGGCGCCCGCGTGAATGCAGAGGCGCAACTTGACACGCGGGAGCTCTCCTACGCCGAGGCGATCCGGGAGGCGATGGCGATTGCCCTCGCCGAGGATGAGCGTGTGGTGCTGATGGGCGAGGACATCGGCGTCTATGGCGGCGCCTTTCAGGTCACGGGCGATCTGGTGGAGCGCTTTGGGCCGGACCGCGTCATCGACACACCGATCTCGGAGCTCGGCGGTGTTGGTGTGGCGGTCGGGGCGGCGCTGACCGGTCTTCGGCCGATCTTCGAGTTCCAGTTCTCCGACTTCGCGACGCTTGCGATGGAGCAGATCGTGAACCAGGCGGCGAAGCTCCGCTTCATGCTGGGGGGCGCTGTCTCGGTTCCGGTTGTCATGCGGTTTCCCGCGGGCTCCGGCACCGGGGCGGCCGCGCAGCACTCGCAGAGCCTCGAAGCCTGGTTCGGCCATGTGCCGGGGCTCAAAGTCGTTCAGCCTGCGACGCCCGAGGATGCGAAGGGGCTCCTCCTCGGCGCACTCGACGATCCGGACCCTGTGATGATCTTCGAGCACAAGATCCTCTACAAAATGAGGGGCCAGGTTCCAGCCGGGCGCTACACGACGCCGATCGGCAAGGCAGCGGTGCGGCGGAGCGGGGGCGACATCACCATCGTCGCGACATCGATCATGGTGCACAAGGCGCTCGAGGCGGCGGAAACGCTCGCAGGGGCCGGGATCGAGGCCGAAGTGATCGATCTCCGCACTGTCCGGCCCATGGATCGCGAAACCGTGCTGGCCTCGGTGCGGAAAACCGGGCGGCTGCTTTGCGTCTATGAAGGGGTCAAGACGCTCGGCATCGGCGCAGAGGTGAGCGCGATGGTGGTCGAATCGGACGCCTTCGACTTTCTCGATGCGCCGGTGTTACGGCTCGGCGGCGCGGAGGCACCGATCCCCTACAACCCCGATCTTGAGCGTGCGGTGGTGCCGCAGGTGGAGGGCATCATCGAGGCTGCGACAGGTCTCGTTCGCGCGCGGGTCTGATGCCGGTCGAGGTCATCATGCCCAAGGTCGACATGGACATGGCCGCGGGCACCATCGCGACGTGGCATGTCGCGCCCGGCGATCGCGTCGAGAAGGGCGCGCCCTTGTTCGACATCGAGACCGACAAGGCCGCCATGGAGGTCGAGGCGCCAGCCGACGGGGTGCTCCACCATCCCGTCCCTGAGGGAACCGAAGTTCCAATTGGTGCGCCTGTCGCTTGGCTCTACGCGGAGGGCGAGGCCGTGGGCGCTCCGCAAGGCGTCGAGCCACGAGAACTGGTTGCAGAGCATGGGACCGAGATCCCCTTGGCGCCAGCGACCGGCGGTCACGTGCCGGAGATCGTCTCGGATGCCCTGGTCGGAGGGCGGACATCCGAGACGATGGCGGTCGAAAACGCTGCCGCGGACACGGGACATTTGCCGGGGCCAGAGGACGTTTTCCGCCGGAACCTGGATGCTTTGACGGCGTCCCGCGGCGTGGAGAGCCTCGCGGAGCTTGCGGCATTGGCCGGGCTCCCAAATCTCGGCGCCCTGGCGGAGCCTCGGTTCTTGCCGGATGTCGCACGCGCGTTGGGCGTGGACACGGCGGCCCTGACCGATCCGACCCTCGCCCCGCGCCCGCGCGCCACGCCGCGAGCGCGGGCTTTGGCGCGCGCCGCCTCGCTCGACTTGCGCACAGTGGGCGGGAGCGGTCCGAGGCGTCGGATCCAAGCGGCGGACGTCGAAGCAGCGACCCGCGCCCGCGCGCAGGCGCCGCCGCCCGCCGCGCGGTCACCGCGGGACGGAGCGCTGGCGGTGACGCGGTCCTTGGGCGGGACGGGCACACCGGTCGTGCTCCTTCATGGGTTCGCGAGCGACGCAACCTCGTGGGCGCCCCTCGAGAAGGTCCTGAACGGCGCGCCGCTTGTCCGGATGGAGTTGCCCGGCCATGGCAAGTCGGCGCCCCTCGATGTCGATGATTTCGCGGGTCTGGCGGGCCTCGTTCGGCGCACCTTCGTCGATCTCGGCCTGGACAGGGCACATGTCGTGGGACACAGCCTCGGCGGCGCGCTGGCGCTGGCACTGGCCGACACGCGACCACGTTCGGTCGAGAGCGTGACACTGATCGCGCCGGCGGGCCTCGGCCCCCAAATCAACGGTGAGGTTTTGGCCGGCCTCTGCCGGGCCCAACGGGTCGAGAGCCTGGCACCCTGGCTGCGGGAGCTCGTGGCGGATGACGCGCAGATCACGGAGGGCTATGCGCGCGCTGCAATGGCGAGCCGCGCAGACCCTGCCCTCCGTGCAGCGCAGCAGCGTCTGGCCGACGCGCTCTTTCCAGACGGCGTGCAGGCGTTCGATCTGCGCGCAGCACTCTCGCGCCTGGATCTGCCGGCGCGGATCATTTGGGGGCGGCGGGACAAGATCATTCCCTGGCACCATGCGCTCTCAGCCCAGGGAGACGTCGCGCTTCACCTCTTCGACGATCTCGGACACCTCCCGCATATCGAAGCAGCGGAAAAGGTTGGTAACCTTCTCAGGCGATTTCTATGATGCCGGTCTGTCAACATAAGCTGAGGCGGGATGGCAGCGAAAGACAGTTTTGACGACGCGCCCGCGCCGGCTCGGCCGAGCTGGGACGCCCACAAGGATCTGCGCACCCGCGCGGCCTGGCTCTACTATGTCGAAGGGCTCACCCAGTCCGAAGTCGCAAAAGAGCTCTCCGCGAACCGTGTGATGATCACACGCCTCCTCGCCGAAGCACGGGCCCGGGGGGAGGTGAAGATCCGGATCACCTCTGACATTGCACCTTTGGTCGAGATCGAGCGCACGCTCGAGAAGCGCTATGGTCTCGATCGGGCAATCCTTGCACCGCTCAGCGATGGCACGGATCCGACGCGGGCCATCGCCTCGGCCGCCGGGGCCTATGTCTCGAAACTGATGAGCCACGGGGCGACTGTCGGCGTGGGATGGGGCCGGACGCTCCACGCCATGCTGCCCTTTGTCGAGGGCCGCGCGCTTGAAGATGTGCGGGTGATTTCGCTCCTCGGGGGCATCGCCCAGGCACGGCGGTTCAATCCGGCGGAGTTTGCCTGGCAGTTTGCTGAGCTTTTCAAGGCGGAGGGGTATCTGATCCCGGCGCCGGCAATTGTCGACTCGCCCCAGACCCGGCACGCGCTGCTCGAGCATTGCGGGCTCGATCAGATCTTTCAGATGGCCGAGACCTGCGATATCGCGCTTCTCTCCTGCGGCGGGATCGACCGGCTGACGACCTCCTACCGGGTGGGCTACGTGTCCGAGGCGGAGCGGCGCTCAATGATCGGGGCCGGCGTTGTGGGCGATGTCCTCTACAACTTCATCGACGGTGCGGGCCAGGTGGTGGACCATCCGGTGAACGAACGTGCGATTGCCATGCCGCTCGAGCGACTGTCGCGCGTCGGTCACAAGGTCCTGATCTCGGGCGGGGCGGAAAAGATCGACATCATGCGCGCTGTTCTGACGGCCGTCCGGCCACAGGGTCTGATCACGGATGAGGTCACAGCGCGCGCGCTTCTTGACCTCGACTGAGAAGGGCTCCGAGCACCCCTGACAGCCTGTTTCCCGTCGCTGGTTCAAAGCGGTGAGAGACTGGCTGGCCCGCTCCTCACCCTTGTGTGGGCGGAGCGGTACTGGTGCCTTCATGGGGCTCCGTTGGACTGACTGCGGGACCGACCCTGGGGGTCGACCCGGAACGGCATTTTCGCGTGATCGACGTCCGCCCGGGTGCCACGACTTTAGCACCACCCGGCCGTTGCGCGGGAAGCGCGGGACACTTTTGGAACCGCTGGCTGTTCGCGGTCGCGCATCGGACCGCGCTGACCTGCGTCCGGTCCCAGGGAAACCAGGCGCGTCGGCGCGCGCTTAGCCGAGGCACCGATGCCGGGCGTGGTGCCGTCTGCGTTCGCGTTGGTTCAGAAAGGTTCTGGGGTCAAGCGATCCCTAGGTGTTCAGTCCCGGCATCTGGTGGAGCGGGTCGACAAGGGATCTGTGGGGCTCGGGCGTCCAGATCTTGCAGATGTACTCGGAGGGCGTGAGACCGGTGAGACGGCGCGCGAAGGTGTGCGCGTCGAGGAGGTCTGCGAGGGGGCGTCGAAGCCGTTCGGGGCTGTCGGAGGGGGAGCGCTTGGCGGTCGCGTCCTCGATCGTCCGGTTCATCCGCTCGACCTGGTCGTTGGTCCAGGGGTGGTTC
>JBCCWM010000381.1:0-4689 GCA_039193505.1 Pseudomonadota bacterium
GTCTTGAAGCTGGTCAGGATCGTCCAGAGGATCGGAAAGAAGATCAGGATCCCGATCGTCCAGGCGAGAGCGGTGTTGATGACTTTCCGTTGTGTGGTGACGGCGCGGGCCATAACTCCCTCCCCTCAGGTGTCGAGGTTTTTGCCGACGATGCGCATGAGAAACAGCGCAACGATGTTGGCAAGGATGATGGCATAGACCCCGCCCGCGGACCCGAGCCCGACATTCTGGCTCTCAAGCACACGCTGGTAGATCAGATAAGTCAGCGTCCGTGTCCCGAAGGAGCCCTGGGTCGTCACGAAGATCTCCGCGAAAATCGCCAGCAGAAAGATCGTCTGAATGAGGATGACGATCGTGATGGCACGCGAGAGGTGCGGCAGGATGATGTAGGCAAATCGCGACAACGGCGGCGCACCGTCCATCTCGGAGGCCTCCAACTGCTCGCTGTCGAGGGATTGGATTGCGGTAAGCAGGATCAGGGTTGCGAAGGGCAGCCACTGCCAGGACACGATTAGGATGATCGAGAAAAGCGACGCGTCCGACAGCCACTCCACCGGCTGGGCACCGAAGAACTTCCAGAGATGCGCGAAGAGCCCGTTCACCGGATCCATGAACATGTTCTTCCAGACGAGAGCCGTCACTGTCGGCATCACGAAGAAGGGCGCGATCACCAGGATCCGGACGATCCCCTGCCCCCACATCGGCTGATCGAGGAGCATCGCGAGGAGGACACCGAGGATTACGGTGATCGCCAGCACGCCACCGACGATCACGAGTGTCGTCTGGACGCTCGGCCAGAAGGCGCTTGAGGTGACGAAGCGGACGTAGTTCTCGAACCCGACCCAGCCCAGATCCCCGCCCCGGAGCGGCAGATACCGCTTGAACGAGAAGTAGAGGGTCATTGTCAGCGGCACGAGCATCCAGCCGAGCAGCAGGACAACGGCAGGCGCCATCATCCACCGCGCGGCCGTGCGGGCGTGTTGCGTGGCCATCGCGCATTTCCTCCGGGGTGCGGGGCCGGTGTCTGTGCCCGGCCCGCTTGTGGGGTCGAGAGGGACCGAGCCCCCTCGACCAGTCGGTTCAGTAGCCGGCGGCTTCCATCTCGTCCGTGGTCAGAGCCTGCGCTTTAGCGAGAGCCTCTGCCGCAGTCTGCTGGCCCGCAAGGGCCGCCGAGAACTCCTGCCCGACCTGTGTCGCAATGCCCGCAAATTCCGGGATCGCCACGAACTGGATGCCAATATAGGGCACCGGATCGACAGTCGGGTTGGTCGGATCTGCCGCGTTGATCGAGCGGAGCGTCATGTCGGCAAATGGGATCGACGCGTAGTTCTCGTTCTCATAGAGCGAGGTCCGGCTGCCCGGGGGCACGTTGGCCCAGCCCTCGTTCTCAGCGACGAGCGCGAGATAGTCCTTGGAGGTCGCCCAGTTGATGAACTCCTTCGCCGCGGCCTCTTTCTGAGTGCCCGCCGGGATCGCCAGCGCCCATGCCCAGAGCCAGTTGGCCCGCTTGCCGAGACCTGCATCCGGTGCCAACGCGAAGCCCACTTGATCGGCAACGGTCGAGTCGTCGGGGTTCGTCACAAAGGATGCAGCCACCGTCGCGTCGATCCACATGCCGCACTTGCCCTGCTGGAAGAGCGACAGGTTCTCGTTAAAGCCGTTCGTCGAGGCACCCGGAGGACCCGCATCGCCCATCAGGTCGAGGTAGAAGGTCAGCGCCTCTTCCCACTTCTCCGTGTCGAACTGCGCGGTCCAGTTCTCATCGAACCAGCGCGCCCCGAACGAGTTGGCGAGCGTCGTCAGGAACGCCATGTTCTCGCCCCAGCCGGCCTTGCCGCGGAGACAGATCCCGTAGATCTCGTTCTCCTTGTCGGTCATCGCGCGGGCGGCGCCTGCGATGAACTCCCACGTCGGCGCTTCCGGCATCTCGAGACCGGCCGCCTCGATCAGGTCGGTGCGGTACATGATCATCGAGCTCTCGCCGTAGAAGGGCGCGGCATAGAGCGAGCCCTCGTAGCTGAGGCCTGCGCGCATCGCGGGCAGGATGTCGTCGATGTCGTAATCCGCCGGCAGATCGTCGAGCGAGACCAACCAGTCCTGCGCGGCCCAGATCGGCGTCTCGTACATGCCGATGGTCATGATGTCGAACTGCCCGCCGCGCGCAGCGATGTCCTGCGTGACCCTCTGGCGCAGAACATTCTCCTCAAGCGTGACCCACTCGACCTCGTGGCCGGTCTTGGCCGTGAAGTCGTCGGTGAGACCCTGCATT
The DNA here is from genome assembly GCA_039193505.1 of Pseudomonadota bacterium. Taxonomy (GTDB): domain Bacteria; phylum Pseudomonadota; class Alphaproteobacteria; order Rhodobacterales; family Rhodobacteraceae; genus Algicella. The sequence continues at coordinate 2,270 of JBCCWM010000381.1, forward strand.
CGGATCATGTCGCCATTGTTGACGGTCGCGATGGTCAGCGTTTCAGCCAGCGCCACATTCGCGGTCGCCAGCGCAATCGCCGTCGCGGAGCAAAAGCACGATTTCAGGTGCATCCCGTTCCTCCCTTGGTGTGCACTCAGTGCATACCCGTGGTACCCTTGGTGCACATCTTCTGTCAACGAGAACATTTACGCGCGTAAAGAAACTTCACGCGGACTGCCGCTGAACCAGCCGCCCATTGAAGAGCGTCGTGACCCGGTCCGGCAGCACACCCCCTGCCTCGATCACCTCGAACATCAAGGCGACGCTTCGCTCGGCGATGGCTGCATAGTCTTGCGCAACCGTGGTCAGAGGGGGGCAGGTGAACCGTGCGAACGGGTGATCGTCATGGCCCGCAATGCGCAGCGCCGTGCCAGGTCCGGTGCCCACGCGCAACCCACGTTCGTAGGCCGCAGCGAGGAGGCCGATCGCAAGACGGTCATTGCTGCACAAAACCGTGTCTGTCGGAAATCCGCCGTCTGCAAGCACGTCGCGCCCGGCCTTGTAGCCGATGCTCTCGAACTCCCACCCTTCGCCCGGGACGCGGATGTGCATCGGTGCGTGGCCGAAGCGCTCCATCGCCACGGCATAGGCGTTGTGACGCTTGCGCGCATTCGGGTTGGCCGGCGTCGCCATTTCGAAGAAGCAGGGCGGCGCTCCGGTCTGACAGAGGTATTCTACAACTAAATCCAAGCTCTGCGGGTTGTTGGACCCGACAAAGGCTTGCCCTTCACCCTCCAGTTCGCTGTCAAAGAGGATCGTGGGAACCGCTGCGCAGAACCGCGCAACGGCCCCCCGATCCGAGCCGCGGCCAAGCGGCGCGAGGAGCGCGCCCGCGGGTTTCAAGGAGCGGAGCGTGTCGAGGATGTCCGTCTCAAGCTCCATTGACCCGTGCGAGCTGAAGAGGATCGGCCAGAAGCCGGCGGCGATGCAGCGCTCCTCGATGTTGCGGGCGATCTCGGCGAAGAACGGATCGGCGAGATAGGGCACCACAATACCTATGTTCTTGGTGAGCCGGCGGTTCTGGTTGATCGCAAATATGTTCGGGCGATAGTCGTACCGCTCCAGCGCCGCTTCGATCCGCTGCCGAGTGCCCTCGCGGACGCTGGTCGGATCGTTGAAGTACTTCGAAACTGTCGGGCGCGAGATCCCGCTCAGCGTTGCGAACTCCTCCATGTTGCGGACCCTGCGGATCTCCACCTCCGTCCTGGCTTTGCGCGCGCAAACCTGCTTGGCGACGATAGGGCGCCGCCGTTGTGCGGGTCAAGCGCCTCAGGAAAGGGCGCAGTCCGGGCCCCGGGGCAAGGGATCGTCGATCGTGATCTCGCTCGGCATCCAATCGAAGATCGCCAGCGCCCGGCCGCCATCAAAGCCCACAAAGAGGGTGCCCGTCTCGGGCTGCAGCGCCACGCCCTCCGCATCGAAGCCATGCGCGGAGAGGGGCTCCACCGACAGAACCCGCCCATCCGGCGCAAGCTCAAAGAGGCTGTTGAGCCCCTCATTGTCGTCCACAACGAGGATATTGCCTGAATAGGGGTCCCGCGTGATCCCCTGAGGCTCCGTCATCGGCGGATCGAAGAGATCGCCCTTCAGCTCCATCAGCACAGTGCCGTCAGGTGCGATCCTAAGGAGGCGCGAGGGATCGTCCTCCACCACCAAGAAACTGCCATCCGCGTCACGGTGCACGCCTTCGGTGTCGATCAGAGTTGCGCTAAGACTGAAGGGCTGGTCGATCCCTGCCCCCTCGCGATCGACCCGTCTAAACGTTCCAAAACCGTCTGCGATCAGAAGCCCGCGCTCCTCAACGGTCAGGCTGCGGACACGGCGCATGCCGCTGTCGATGCGCCGAATTTCGCGCCCGACCGTCGAGAGCAAAATCAGTTCCGGTCCCTCCGTCGCCACCCAGACCCCACAGACCTGTGGATCGTAGGCGAGGCTCACGGCGCGGAGGTTCGAAATGGTGTCCCGATGGAAAATCTGGGCCGATGCGTCCAACGGAAGCGTGGCACAACAAAAGGCAAACAGCAGAGCGAGGCGGTGCGGCATGGAAACCCTCCTCAACAATCACGTGGCACGCCCCCACATCCTTTCAAGTTGGACGGCGCGAGAACGCGGCCGGAGCGCTGCCAATATGCCCCACCGCGTGCGCAGTGCCCGCAAAAGCGCAGTGGACAAGCTCTCGCAGGCCCCAAATGGGTCCCGTAGCCGCGCATGGTCTCAACCCGAGCCTTGCCACGGATCTATGCCGTACCTGTTCGCCCATGTCGCTGAGGCCGCCGCCCAATCCGGGATACATCGTGTGAAACTGGGAGTGCGCAGTATGTGATCTTGCGCTTTCAGTGGCCCCACGGGCATTCGCGAGGCTCGCTCAAAACTGCAAC
>JBCCWM010000382.1:0-4688 GCA_039193505.1 Pseudomonadota bacterium
CGCGGATCACACGGATACGGAGATCTTCGCAGAGGCACTGAGCCATGCATGCCGGCCTCCTGGTCCGGCAAACATGATGGATCACAAAATCGATAGACTGTGACTCCCTCCCGATTCAGTCGGACGCGGAAATGCTCTAGCACTATTCCGCCGCCATATCCTGGCTGAGCGTGGGTCGGACATCCCTCCAAGCCGTCGCAGCCTCGTAGGCCGCGCCGAGACGCAGCACCATGGCCTCGTCGAACATGCGCCCTGCGATCTGGATCGACATGGGAAGGCCGTTCTCGTGAAAGCCCGAACAGAGGGCGAGCGCGGGACTGCCGGTGACGTTGAAGGGCTGGGTCATCATACCGCCGAGCTTCATCGGGTTCGACGGCATCTCGTCGAAGCGCTGCGCAGTCCGCACGAATGTGGGGGCGAGGAGCGCGTCATACGTCCCGAGGACGCTGCTCTCCACCTCATGGGCCAGCTCACGCCGCAACCGTTGCGCGGTCACGTAGTCCGAGCCGCGGACGAAGGCGCCGGCCATCAGCCGCTCCCGCGTCGGTCTGCCGTAGAGCTCCGGCCGCGTCTGGAGGTCCCGCTCGTGGATCGAGTAGCACTCCGCCAGAACGATCAGACGGCCACAGGCGTGGTAACGGTCGAAAGACTGGAGAGCGACCGGCTCCACCGTCGCCCCAAGATCGCGAAAGACCTCAAGGGCGGTCTCAAACGCCGCAATGACGGCCGGGTCGGCATCCCCCTGCTCCTCGATCCAGTTCACCGGATAGGCGAGACGCAGCCCGGCCGCACCGGTGTCGAGCCCGGCCATGTAATCCCCCGCCGGAACGTCGGCACTGCCAGGGTCGGCCGGGTCGTGGCCCGCAAGCACGCCGATCGTCAGGGCGGCGTCCTCCACAGTCCAGGTGAGCGGTCCGCAATGGTCCATCGAGTAGGACAGAGGAAAGACACCGCGACGGCTGACGCGACCATAAGTCGGCTTCAGCCCGACCGTGCCGCAGAGCGCGGCGGGCCCGCGGATCGACCCGCCTGTGTCCGAGCCGAGCGCCATCCGCGTGAGCCCAGCAGCCACCGCCGCGCCGGACCCCGAGGAGGAGCCACCCGGCACATGATCGAGGTTCCACGGGTTGCGCGCGGGCGGGAACAGGGTGTCCTCGCTCGGCCCGCCGGTCGCAAACTCGATCGTGGCGCATTTCCCGAGCATCACCGCGCCGCCATCCTCCAGCGCCTGCACAGCCTTGGCGTTCGCATCCGGCAGGACATCGGGGCGCAGCCGCGACTGGCAGGAGGTCAGGACGCCGGCCGTGTCGTAGATGTCCTTGATCCCATAGGGCACGCCCTGCAGCGGGCCCAGATCGACCTTCGCCTTGAAGTTCGCCTCCGCAGCCTCGGCCTGTTGGAGCGCCTTCTCGGCGGTGACAGTGTTGAACGCCCGAAGACTCGGGTTGGTCTCGGCAATTCGCGCGAGGGCCGCTTCCGTGACTGTGACAGGGGAGAGCGCACCGTCCCGGTACGCGCGGCCCAGCTCCGCGATGGAGAGCGCAAGAAGATCGTCCATCAGCCACCCACCTCAGGCGCAACGGTCGCCGGGGCGTAGGCGGTCGCCGGCTCGACCTCGGCGGAGGGTGCGGGCCGGACGGCGTCGCTCCAGGCAAAAATCTGGCGGGCGACCGTGAACATCATCTCCTCGCGCCCGGGCTCAAAGCTCAGCCCGGCACGGGCAACAAGCGCCTCGAAAAGCACCCGCTCACTCTCTTCAGACATGCTCCACACCCCTTGTGTTGTGACCATTGGGAGAGTGTATGCCGCGCCGCGAGTGCATACAATCCTGAAGCCACTCTCCCCCGGTGACAGAGGTCGCCTTAGTCCTGCAATGCCTGCGCCGTGTGCTCCGCGCGGATGGCGTAGATCGAAGATCCTGCGATCAGGGCGGCACCGAAGAGCGTGACGAGGTCGGGCCGTTCGGCGAACACGAGAAATCCGATGATGATCGCAAAGACCAGCCGCATGTACTCCATCGGCGCGACGGCCGAGGCTTCGCCGCTCCGAAAGCCGCGGATGTTGCAGTACTGGCCGATCGCCGAGATGACGCCGATTGCAATCAGGGCCAGCCACTCACGCGGCGACGGGTCCACCCAGAACAGAAACGCGGGCACACTCATGATCAGGCCCACGAAGATGGCCTGGATGGCGAGGATTGTCATCGGTTGGTCGTGCTGCGCGATCTTTCGGATGATCACCATGATCCCAGCCGCCGCCATAGCGCTGACCAACGCAAAGATGGCGTAGAGGCTGATTGCGCCCGTGTCGGGCCGCAACATGATGAGCACCCCGAGAAATCCAACCAAAACAACCATCCACCGGCGCGTTCCGGCGACTTCGTGGAGGAAGTAGACCGCGAGCAGCGTGACGAACATCGTCTTTGAGAACCCGAGCGCGGTCGCCTCGGCGAGAGGGAGGTGCACCACTGCCGTGAAGCCCAAAACCATTGCGACAACGGCCAAGAGCACGCGGGCCGCGTGGAGGCCGTGATGCCTCGTGCGGAACGCCGCACGTCGGTTTGCGGCCAACACGGGCGCCACAGTGACCATCATGATGACTTGCCTGATAAAGAGGATCTGGAAAACCGGAATCGCCGTCCCGACCTCCTTGATCAGAGCGACCATGATGGTAAAGAAGAAGCCCCCGAGGGCCACCCAGAGGGCACCACGCGCATTGCTCGACAGCCCCGACAATGCAGTCATGGCAGACGCAATCACCGGCAGCTCCGAGGCAGAGGCACAGTCCTGGGGGAAATCGGCAAGATGGCGTCCCTTGGCGAGAGGGCCGGGTCGAGTGCGAGATCGTCCAGCCGCTCAAAGATTGACTGGATCTTCATCATTGAATGCAATATCGGTGTCAAGGTCGGCATTGTATAATAGCAAGGGCGCTCGCCGCGGCGCTCATGGAGGGAACGACCGATGTCCACACGCGGGCATTCCGTTGCGCATGAGTTGCGCGATCTCGTGCTTGACGGCGCATTCCAACCCGGCGCGCGCCTGACCGAGTTGGAGCTGTCAGAGCAGCTCGGCGTGTCCCGCACGCCGGTCAGAAACGCGTTGAGCATGCTGGCGGCAGAAGGGCTGGTGGAGCACGCGCCCAACAGCGGCTTTCGCGTCCGCCGCTTCAGCGTCCGGGACGTCGAGGGGGTGTATGACTGCCGCGCGGTGCTCGAAGGGCTTGCCGCCCGAAGCGTGTCCGAGGCCGGTCTGGCCGACGCGGAGCGCGGTCTCCTGCACCGCAATCTGAGCGAGGCGGAGCGCTTGCGCCGCGGCGCCGTTTGGGACGAGACGGCGCGTGGCCGCTGGGCCCGCCTGAACGAAGAATTTCACGAGACGATCTTTCGCGCCGCCGACAACCCATATCTCGGCGAGCTGATCAAACGGACACGGTCCGTGCCGCAGCTCCGCCGGATCAAGTTTCTCTGGCATGACATGGAGGTCATGGTGGCCTCATCGATCGAACATGAGGAGATGTTCGAGGCCATCACCGCAGGCCAGGGCGCGCGCGCCGAGCATCTGGCGCGCGAACATGTCTACCGCGCCGGGCGCCGGCTCGCCGACAATTGGCGGCGCGCCGAGGCCCATGAGGCCAAACGCGCGCCCGAGGATGCGCGCGCCTAACCTCCGTCAGCGGCGAGGACCCGCGCGATGGCATCGACGAAGACGGCCGCACCATCTTTGATGTCGGCGTCGCTCGTGTCCTCGGTCCAATGATGGCTGACGCCGCCGATTGAAGGGACGAACATCATCGCGGACGGCAGGTGCTGGGACATGATTTGCGCGTCATGGCCAGCGGCGCTCGGCATGACAAGCGTCCGGCCGGGTGTCAGCGCCTCACCGGATGCGACCAGCGCCGCTTGCAGCGATGGATCCATGCGCCCGGGCATGGGCCGCGCCAGCTGCGTCAGGCGGGCGGTGCAAGGACCTTCGGCGTCGACCTCGGCGACAATCGCGGCCAAGGCCTCGTGCAAGCGCTCGAGCACCTCCATCTCCGCGTCGCGAAACTGAAACAACATCTCTGCATGGCCTGGAATGATCGACGGCGCCCCGGGCGTGAGCTCGGTCCGGCCCACCGTCCAGACGGAGTGCTGGCCGATCACATCCGGAAACCGCTCTTCAATTCGGCGCCAGATCCGCATCATCGCCGTCCCGGCATCGCGGCGCTCCGCCATGGTGGTTGTGCCGGCGTGGTTCTGCGCGCCCTCGACCGTGATCTTGTACTGCCAGATGGCGATGATGCTGGTGACGACCCCGATGGTGAGCCCTTCGGCCTCGAGGCGCCTGCCTTGCTCGATATGGGCCTCGAAAAAGGCCCGGTAGCGCGCCGGATCCATCGTCACCCGCGGGACGCCGGCGAGACCCGCCTCCCCCAAAAGACTGCGCATGGGGCCGCGCCCGCTCCGGTCCGTTGCGGCGTCTATCGTTGCCTCGTCCAGTTGGCCTGCGAAGGAGTAGCTGCCGAGGAACTGACCGAAATGGCCCTCCTCATCGACGAAGGCAATCACGTCGACGCCGCGCCCGGCCATGGCCGGATCCTCGGCAACGGCACGCGCGGCCTCGAGCGCGTAGATGACACCGAGCGCCCCGTCGAGCCAGCCCGACTGGTTCTGGCTTTCAATGTGGCTCCCGGCCAGCACATGCGGACCG
>JBCCWM010000383.1:0-4672 GCA_039193505.1 Pseudomonadota bacterium
GGCGATGACTGTCCTGGCCGGCGTTTCGCCCGGCCGAGCGGCACCATCGGTCGCCGTCTCCGCGGATTTCGGCACCGGTCAGGTTCTGGACGGGCCGGTCGCCGACAGGTTTGAGACCGTTTGCGCCCGCCTTCAGACGGGCGGCGTTGCCACGCACGCCGCGACGATCGAGTGGCCCGGCGGCGTCCGCGGTCATGACGTTCTGCCGCTCCAATACGCCGGGCTCGCACATTTGTTCGGAGACATCTGGCGGGAGCGCCCCGAGATCTTCGATCCCGCGCTGGCGCGTCAGATCGAAACCGGACTGACCCTCTCCGGGACGGAGGTCGCTGCGGCCCACCAAGTCTCGCACCGGATGCGCGTGACGCTGCGCGCGGCTCTCGACCGACACGGCGTCATCGCGACACCGACCACTCCCTGCGCCGCCTGGCCCACGGAAGAGGACGCTCCCGCCGAGATCGGCGGTCTCCTGGCGGGGCCTCGCGACCACGCGGCCTTTACCCCGCAGGCAAACCACGCGGGTGTTCCGGCGCTCTCGCTGCCTTGCGGCACCACCGCGGGCGGTCTGCCGCTCGGGCTGCAGCTCATTGCGCCCGCAGGCCGGGACGCCGATCTGATCGCGCTCGGCCTCCGGCTCGAGCCCCTTCTGGGAGAGACCCTCTGATGCGCCTCCTCCTCCTCAATCCGAACACCACCGCCGCGATGACCGAGCGGATGACGGAGGTGGCCAGGGGCATCGTCGGCGCGACGGTCGAGATCCTGCCGCGAACCGCAACACGCGGTGTGCCCTACATCGCCTCCCGTGCTGAGGCCCAAATCGCCGGTGCCGAAGTGCTGGACATGCTGGCGCAGGAGGCGGCCGGCGCGGACGCCGCCGTCATTGCGGCCTTCGGCGATCCGGGCATCGTCGCAGCGCGCGAGGTGTTCGATATGCCGATCGTCGGCATGGCGGAGGCCGCCGTGATGTCCGCAGCCCTTCTCGGCGAGCGCTTCGCCGTGGTGACCTTTTCACCCGAGATGGAGCGGTGGTACGTGGAGTGCGTCGCGCAAACGGGCCTCTCCAGCCGGTTTGCCGGCGTGTTCTGCCCCGATGATCGGCCGGAGCGGCTCGACACCGTCGCCGAAGACCATCGGGACGCGCTCATCGGCCTCGCGGCGGAGGCAACGGGGCGCGGCGGCGCAGATGTGGTCATCATTGGCGGCGCCCCACTGGCGGGGCTCGCGCCGCAGATTGCGGCTGTGACGCCGGGTATCCTGGTCGATCCCATTGCCGCGGCGGTGGTTCAGGCCATGGGCCTGGCGCAGCTCCGACCCTCCTTCGGAAACCGCCCGCGTCGGCCTGTGACCAAGACCTCAACCGGTCTCAGTCCCGCCTTGGCCAGCCTCCTGTCCGGGGGCACGCCGTGATGGGGGTCCGATCACCGCAGGAGGGCCGCAAGCGCACGGCAGGCTTCCGGCACGGGCTGGACGAGATCGGCCGACACCTGGTCAGACAAGCGATCCGCCGCACTGGCGAGCGGCCCGCCGCCAATGATGATGCGCCGGGCGCCCGCCGCCTCGGCCGCGGTGCAGGCTCTGAGCAGGGCAGCGTCGAGGGCGGGCGGGTCTCCGAGCAGCGCAACGGGATCGCCCGGCGTGACGAAAGTCCCGAGGAACTCTCCCTCCGCGCCCGCCTCAGCCATCAGCCTGTCGATCGGCCCGCGCAGATCGGGCGTCGTTGTCGCGACCGCGAAGGCCGCGCCGCCACGGCTCGCCGCGCGAGCGGCCGCAGCGCCAATCCCCACCACCGGGGCCCGATGGCGTGCGGCCAGTGCCGCCGCCCCCGGATCGCCGAAGGCCGCAACGATCAGTCCGTCCGCGTCGGGCAGATCGGCCTCCGCGATCTGCCGGCCGGCGCGCGCCAGCCCCTCGGCATCGGTGATCATCGGCGGCCCAGCCGGATTGGTCCATCCCACGACACGGGCCAGATGCCGGCGCGCGATCGCCAGCATCGCCGCCGTCGCCGCAGCCGAGCCGTTGGGATTGATCAGAAGAACTGTCATCAAGGGAGGTATCGGCGATGACCGCGGAATTGGCCAGCACACGGCTTGGGATGCTTACGCCCTCCTCGAACACGGTGCTGGAGCCGCTGACGGCGGCGATGCTGGCAGAGCTCCCGGACGTCACGGCGCATTTCGGGCGGTTTCGAGTGCTGAAGATCTCGATGGACGAGGATGCGCTCGGCCAGTTCACCAACGCGCCGATGCTCGAGGCCGCTGAGCTGCTCGCCGATGCCAAGGTTCAGTCGATTTGCTGGAACGGCACCTCCTCGGGTTGGCTCGGGTTTGAGAGCGACCGCACGCTCCTCGCGGAGATCGAGGCGCGCACCGGCGTCGCCGCATGCTCCTCCGTTCTGGCGATGAACGAGCTTTTGGAGCGTCTCGGCGCGCGGCGCCTCGCCTTCGTCACGCCCTACCTCCCTGAGATCCAGGAGAAAATCCTTGCAAACTACCGGGAGCACGGCTTTGAGATCGCGGCCGAGCGGCATCTCGACGACCCCGGCAACTATTCCTTCGCCACCTACTCGCAGGACCAGATCCTCGAGATGTGCCGCAGCGTTGCCGCGGCGCGTCCGGACGCGATCCTTGTCTTTTGCACCAATTTCCGGGGCGCCGGAATGGCCGAGATGTTCGAGGCCGAGACAGGCATCCCGGTGCTCGACAGCGTGTCGGCGGCGCTATGGAAATCCCTGAAGGTCGCCGGCGCGGATCCGCGCCGGGTCGCGGGCTGGGGGCGGCTATTTGATGTCTGACCGCGATCTCGTGGGCTATGGCGGTGCCCCGCCGCGGATCCTCTGGCCCAACGGTGCGCGGGTGGCGGTCTCGGTTGTGGTCAACTTCGAGGAGGGGGCCGAAGCTCAGGTGGGTGACGGCGATCCCATCTCCGAGCGGGTGGGAGAGGTGCTGAGCGTCGTGCCCGAGGGGCTGCGGGATCAGGGCCAGGAGCAGATCTTTGCGTACGGCATGCGAGTCGGGCTCTGGCGGTTTCTGCGCGCGCTCGACGAGACCGCGACGCCCGCCACGTTCTTCATGTGCGGCCGCGCGGCGGCACGCGTGCCGACCCTCGCGCGTGCCGTCGCCCGAAAGGGACACGAGACCGCGTGCCACGGCTGGCTCTGGCGCACGCATGCGGACTATCCCGATGCCGCGACGGAGCGCGCGGACCTCGTCCGCGCGACCGAGGCCATCGCTGAGGCGACCGGGGCGCCGCCGATCGGCTTTTTCTGCCGCGGATCGGAGAGCCCCTGGACCCGGCCTCTGCTGGCCGAGTTGGGCTACGCCTACACGTCGAACGCCTTCGACGACGATCTGCCCTACCGGGACGCCTCGGGGCTGACCGTCGTGCCGTACTCGCTCGACACCAACGACATGAAGTTCTTTCACCCCAACGGCTTCTCCCGAGGGAGCGAGATGCTGGACTACGTGCGCGACGCACTCAGTCAACTGCTGACGGAGGCCGCACGCGGCGCATCGTCGACCCTCTCCCTTGGGTTTCATCTTCGCATCACCGGGCGCCCGGCAAGGTTCAAGGCCGTCACCGAGATCCTCGCCCATTTGGCCGCGCTCGACGGCCAGATCTGGCGCGCACGTCGCATCGACATCGCACGGCACTTCCAAACCCAAACCACTCAACACGGAGATCCCCAGTGAAACCCACCCTGATCGCCGCAGCCCTGGCTGCCGCCACCGCTGCCCCGGCCCTCGCGGAGACCTCGCTCCGCGCAACCGGCCTCGTCTCGACCCACAAGTTCCACACCGCGCTCGAGCAAGAGTTCTACGCCACGCTCGAGGAGAAGACGGGCATTCCCCTCGAGATCAACTTCAACCCGCTCGACGTGGTCGGCGTCGACATGCAGGACACGCTCCGGATGGTGCGGACCGGCGCCTTCGACATCGTCCAAAGCACGGTCGGCGCCGCGGCCCGCGACGACGCGTTCCTCGAGGGGATCGATCTCATCGGCGTCTCGACGTCGATGGAGCAACTCGAGGAGGTCGTCGCGGCCTTCATGCCCGAGCTCGAGAAGCGGGTCGCTGAGAAGTTCAACGCCAAGCCGCTCGCCGTCTGGCCCTACGGCCCGCAGGTGTTTTACTGCAACGCAGAGATCGGTGGCCTCGACGATTTCTCGGGCCTTAAGGTTCGCTCCTACACCTCGTCGATGTCGACCCTGATCGAGGCCCTTGGCGCGACGCCCGTCACCATGAGCTTCAAGGAGGTCTATCCCGCGCTTCAGCGGGGCGTCGTGGATTGCGCGATCACCTCGCCGACCTCTGGCAACACCGGCAACTGGCCAGAGGTGACGACACATTTCCTGCCGCTCGGCATCTCCTGGTCGGTGAACGCGCATTTCATCAACCTCGACACGTGGAACGGCTTCTCGGACGAAGAGAAGGCCGCGCTCGAGACCGAGTTCGCGGCCTTCGAGGACGCGTTCTGGGCGCTGGCGCGCGAGAACAACGGCTGGGCGATCTCCTGCAACACCGGGGGGGACGGCTGCGAGAACTACACGCCCTTCGAGATGACGCTGGTCGAGCCGACGCCCGAGGATCAGGCCAAAGTGACGGCGGCGACGATGGAAAAAGTCCTGCCCGGTTGGGCCGAGAGCTGCGACGCGGGGTTCGCGGATTGCTCGACC
>JBCCWM010000384.1:0-4654 GCA_039193505.1 Pseudomonadota bacterium
AGATCCCATCTCCGAAGAGCGTCGGCGCCCCAGCCGGTGCAGCGAGATCGAGGAGCGCTGCCTGACCCTTCACACCCGACCCCGCGATGCCAGTGAGGCCCTTGGCGCCGAGCCCCGCAGCCACCACGACGGCACCAGCTGAGACAGCCCCGGACGGACCTGCGACGCCGCTCTCCCCGATCTCTGCGACCGGCCAGTGCTCTCGGATCTCGGCACCTTGTGCCCGGCAGGCGGCCGCCAGCGCAGCGATGGCCTGACGCGGGAAGATCCGCCCGGTCAGGGTCTCGTGCACAACGCCGGCCGGCGCCTGGTCGGGGGAGAGCCAGTCGGGACACATGCCGGTCTCGATCCGCCAGTCCCAGTCGGCTGTCCAATGCGCGGCGGCGGCGGCGGCGTGCTCCATCGCTCTGGCTCTTGCCTTGGCATCGGCAAGGGGCATCAGCCGGCCGGGGCGACTGAACCCCGGTTCTACACCGCCGATGGTGCCGATCCGCTGCCAGTAGGCCTGCGATGCGACAAGCGCGCGAAGCTGGAACGCTTTCGCATCGGTCCACGGATCGGGTGAGAAGGGCGAGAGGGCTCCGACAATGCCGCCGCTCGCACCCGACCCGATGCGGTCCGCCTCGAGGATCATGACCGACCGCCCGCGTGCGGCCAGTGCCTCCGCAACCGCAAGGCCGAAGAGCCCCGCACCCACCACCGCAACCTCAACTTCGGTCTTGGCCACGTTCGCCGCGCCCTCCATGCTCTCACCGTCGAGGACGGAGAGAGCATGGATCTGGGCAGCGCGGCAAATCTTCTCTGGGAGCGTGGCGATGTGCCGGTCTCGCGCCGGTTCGGGGAGGGTTATTATTCGCCGGAGGACGGGTTGGCCGAGGCGCGCCATGTCTTTCTGGCCGGGACCGGTCTGCCGGACCGGTTCCGGCCGGGCTTTCACATAGCGGAGCTCGGCTTTGGCACAGGGCTCAATGTGCTGGCCGCCTGGGCCGCGTGGGAGGCGGCGGGGCAGGCGGGGCCGCTCCGTGTCACGAGCTTTGAGGCGCATCCGCTCTCGGCCGAGGACATGACGCGCGCGCACCGTCCTTTTGCAGAGCTCCGGACCTATTCGGGGGCGCTGATATCGGCCTGGACGGGCGGCGCGCGGACGCTGAACCTGCCGCGCCTCCACCTCGATGTTGTGACAGGCGATGCGCGGGCGACCGTGCCCTCCTGGGAGGGTGCCGCCGATGCCTGGTTCCTCGACGGGTTCAGTCCGGCGCGGAACCCGGCGCTTTGGGAGGCGCCGCTTCTCGCCGCGGTCTACACCAGAACACGGCCGGGAGGACGGTGTGCAACCTTTACGGCGGCTGGGGTCGTCCGGCGGCGCCTGTCTGAGGCGGGCTTCGAGGTCGAGCGTCGAGATGGCTTTGGGCGCAAGCGTCACATGACCGTTGGGCGTCGGACGTGACCCGGCGCGAGCGCCTCGGCATCCTGACAATGGTCGCGACGATGCTGATCTTTGCGGCGCAGGACGGCATCTCGAAGCACCTCGCCGAGGCCACCAACGTGATGAGCGTTGTGCTCTTTCGCTACTGGTTCTTCGCGCTCTTCGTGGTGGCTATCTCAAGCGCGCGTCCGGGGGGCCTCCGGGCGGCGGCGCGGACTGAGCGGCCGCTTTTGCAGATCACGCGTGGGATCCTCCTCGTCACGCAGGTTTGCGTTATGGTCTACTTGTTCGGCGCGCTCGGTCTCGTGGAAGCGCACGCCATATTCTCGGCCTATCCGCTGATCATCGCCGCCCTCTCGGGTCCGTTTCTGGGCGAGCGCGTGGGGTGGCGCCGCTGGTCGGCGATCGTCCTTGGCTTTGTCGGTGTCCTCGTGATTCTGAGACCCGGGTTTCGAGCCGTCACGCCGGACCTGATGATCGCGCTCCTCTCCGCGACGCTCTTTGCCATCTACAGCGTGCTCACACGGGTGGCCGGGCAGAGCGACCGGGCTGAGACGAGCTTCTTTTACACGGGCATCATCGGCGGCCTAGCGATCACCCTGGCCGCGCCCTTCGTCTGGCATCCGATGGAGACGCCCGGCGACTGGGCCTGGATGGCCGTTCTTTGCCTCACCGGCGCGGGCGGACACTTCCTCCTGATCCAGACATATGCTCTGGCGGAAGCGAGCCTCGTCCAACCCTTCGCCTATTTTCACCTGCTTTTCTCAGCCATCATCGGTCTGACGGTCTTCAGCGAACGGCCCGACAGTGCCACGCTTGTCGGCGCTGGGATCATCCTTTTGGCAGGGCTCTACACACTCGCGCGCACGCGGTTTCGGGAGAGCGGCTGAGCGCGATCACTCGAGCCCCAACTCGCGCCCCAGGGTAAAGCCTTCCGACCGGCCGAGGCGAAGTCGGTAGACGTGGACGCCCTCGAGCACGCGCATCACGTAGTTTCGCGTTTCGCGAAACGGGATGTGCTCGATCCAGTCGATCGGATCCGCGCCGTTGCGGGGATCCCCGTACCGTTCAATCCACTCGCGTGCCCGATGCGGACCGGCATTGTAGGACACGGCGGCCAGGATCAGCGAGCCGTCAAAGGTCGTCAGAACCTCATCCAGGTAAGCCGTGCCCAGGCGAATGTTGTAGTCCGGATCTTCGGTGAGGCGGAGGAGGTTGAAGTCGAGCTCCAGATCTTCGGCCACGGTTCGCGCTGTTCCCGGCATCAACTGCATGAGCCCGCGCGCGCCCGCAGGGCTTTGGGCGGCGGCGTTGAACTCGCTCTCCTGGCGCGCGACGGCGAGGGCGAGCTCGGGCGCCACCGGGCCTGCCTTCTCTGCCAGATCGGTGATGGGGTAGTAGATCTCCGGCAAAATGATCCCGCGCCGAGCCTGGCTTTTGCCGATCCGGATCGCCACTTCGGGCCGCCCAAGCTCCAGCGCGAGACCGGCAAGAGCGGCGGCATCGTCGCCTCGGAGGCCTTCCTCGAGATGGAGGAGGAAGCGGCGCACAAGCCCGTCCTCACCTGCGCTGCGGAGCAGCATCAGGGCGCGGAACGGGGTGGTCGCCGCAAAGTCCCGGGTCCGCCAGTCTGGCAAATCGCGCGTGCGGCGCAGCGTTGGATCCGGGCCGAGGTCGGCGCGCTCCGCCGCCAACTGCCCGTACATGCTCGTTTGATGCGCCGCCGCGAAGCCGTAGGCCGCCCGCGCCGCGTTCGCGTTCCCGTCGGCCTCGTAGGCCCGGCCCATCCAGTAACCCGCACGCCCGAGCGAAATCGGAGAGCTGACGGCGAGGCGAAAGCGCTCAAAATGCCCGATCGCACGCGACGGATCGTCGAGATAGATGAGCGCGATGTACCCCGCCAACCACTCAAGATCGGCGTAATCCGACCCCTTGGTCAGGAAGTGACGGCTGGCGAGGTTGTAGGCCGTGACGCTCCGACCCTCGCGCATCGCGCGGCGCGCGAGGAGCCGGCGCCGGTTCGACCAAGCTTCGGGGCGCCCGAGGCTCTCGGCGCTGGAGGAGCGATCGTCGAGGAGCGCCTCGGAGGGATCGTAGCGGTCGCGCCGCATGCGCCATGCAAACCGGTCATGGGCCAGACCGCCATCCTCGGCATAGCGCTCCGGCACGGCGGCGATGATCGCGTCGACGCCGGGTCTGTTGGTCTGCAGCGCGATCCGCGCGTCGGCGAGGGCGCGCGCGCCCTCGGTCACCAACGGAAACATCGCCTCGGCCTGGCCGTGCTCGCGCTGCCAGAGCATGGCGCTCAGCCGTTCCTCATGAAGATCGGCGACCAGATCACCGTGGCGCGCCAAGAGCGCGGCCTGCGATGATCGCGTCAGGCGAAGCGTCCGCCAGGCCCGGCGGACCTCATGGCGCGCGGCCTCCTCGTCCAATGCGTCTGCGAGGAGGAGAACGCCGCGCCCCGTCTGCGGCGGCCGACCTCCGAAGAACGCCCGCAATTGCTGGGCGGAGGCCCCCTCGGGCAGCGCCGCTTCGCCCCGCCGGCGCACGAGCCTGAGGCCTGGCCAATCGAAGTGCCCGGCCAGGAATGTTGCATACTCGGGCCAACGCCCCTGGCCCGCACGAAGCCTGTGCCAATCCACAATCGACTGGGCCACCGGATCGCCCACTGTCCGCGCGAGGTCTGTCGCAAGCGGCCAATCCGCTTGCCGCACGGCCTCCATCACCCGGATCATCGCCGGATCTTCCGCGGCAAACACGGACGGTGCCGCCATCAGAAGCGCAGCGAGGGGTTTGAGCAGGGATTGCACGGCGTCACGCCTCCTGGTTGAGCCGTTTGCAGGGCTGGCCTAGTGGACTGGCTCCAACATTTGGAACGCTTGGTTTCTGGCGGCGATGGCGCCGTCGGGGGTGGCGCGCCATGTGAATGGGTTCGCCTCGGTCTCGTTGTGCTCTTGGACGAACCGCTCGATGACGGCCTGCAAGTCGACGACCGAGTGAAAGACGCCGTGCTCCAATCGACGCCCTGTAAGCTTGGCGAAGGCCCCTTCGACCGCGTTCAGCCATGACCGTGAGGGTGGGATGACGTGGAAGGTCCAGCGCGGGTGGCGCTCCAGCCATGCGCGGAGCGTGGCGTGTTGATCGGCGGCACAGGTGTCGAGGATCGCATGGATGACTTTTCCGGCCGGACCGGCGCGTTCGATCTCGTTCGGAACGCGGATGACC
>JBCCWM010000385.1:0-4620 GCA_039193505.1 Pseudomonadota bacterium
GCACCATCAAACCGCGGGATTAAACAGCTAGAGCTCCCGCTCGACACTGTACCCTACCGCATCCACACCATCCTCACCGACACCAATTGCCCGGCAGGCGATTTGCACAGCACATCTGCCGAGAGCGGCATCCAGGTCGCCGAGCAGCCGCGACATCGAACCGCCATACTCTCTCGGCCGATGCGGGTCGACATGATGTGCGAGGCGAACGGGATCGAGCATCGGCTCACCAAACCCAACCATCCTCAGACGAACGACCAGGTCGAGCGGATGAACCGGACGATCGAGGACGCGACCGCCAAGCGCCCTTTCTCCTCGTCCTCGACGGGCTGGAGCGGACGCTCAGGGCCTACAACACGATGGAGGCAGCCTACATCGCCGACGACGATCTGGACGACCAGACCGCCAACCGGGTCGCCGCCGCCGCGGACCTGCCGGAGAGCGCGGGGCAGTCCTTCGTCGGCCGCCACAGGCTGCGCCTGGCCATCGACCCCCGCTTCGACCGGCTGCTGCGGCGGCTGGCGCAGGTCGCCGGCTCGCGCATCCTGATCACCAGCCGCCTCTACCCCACCGCGCTGCAGGTGGAGACGGGCGGCCCCTGCCGCGGCTGCAACGCCTATTTCCTGCCAGGGCTCAGCGACGAGGATGCGGTCGGGCTCTGGCGCGGCATGGGCGTCTCGGGCAGCCGGGCGGAGCTCTTGCCGGTCTTTCGCAGCGTAGAGAGCCACCCGCTGCTGATCCGCGCGCTGGCGGCGGAGGTCGCCAACTACAGGCCCGCGCCGAGGGACTTCACCCGGTGGCGGGCGGACAATCCGGGTTTCGACCCGGCGACGCTGCCGCTCAGCGCATCGCGCAGCCACATCCTCACCTACGCGCTGCAGGGGCTGACGCCGGCGGAGCGGGAGGTGCTGATCACCATCGTCGGGTTCCGCCTGCCCACCGCCTACGACACGTTGCTCGCGCTCTCGGTGGGCGAGGGGAAAGCCTGCGCCGAGGCCGGCGCGCTGCACGAGATCCTGGGCGCGCTGGAGGATCGCGGGCTGATCGGCTGGGACCGGGGCGTCAACCGCTACGACGCGCACCCGATCGTGCGGGGCGTGGTGTGGCAGGGGGCGGGCAAAGGCGAGCGGGAGGCCGTCCTCGGCGCCATGGACAGCCACTTCGAGCCGATGGAGACGCCCGAGTGGCGGCAAGTCGAGAGCCTGGCCGACCTGGCCCCGGCCATCGAGCGTTACCACGCCCTGGTCGGCCTCGGCCGTTATAACGATGCCTGCGACCTGTTCCACGACCGGATAAACCAAGCAACGCTTTACCGCCTGGCCGCGCACCGGCAGCGGCTCGAGATGCTGGAGCGGCTCTTTCCGGACGGCATCGACACAGACCCAGCCTTGCGGACGCCGCGCGACCGGTCCTGGACCCTCAACGCGCTAGCCGGATCGTATCTGTTCTCTGGCCAACCTGGCCAGGCTGCTCCCCTGCTCGAGCGCTCGGAGCGCATCGACGCCTACGAATACGACCACCGCAACCAACAAGTTGTTCTAAGTAACTTGGCCCAGGCTCTGTTCTCAATCGGGCGCGTCCTCGACGGCCAGCGCGCCCTTCACCGCGCCCTGCTGATCAGTCGCGAGCTTACCGATGAGCATGGAGAAGGAATACGCCTCAAAGAGCTTGGGCGGCAACTAGCGGCGGCGGGAACATTGAACCAAGCGGCTCTGGCCCTGCGACGCAGCGCTTCGATGGATCGCGACAGAGCAGACTTGCAAGCTCAAGGTCTGGTAGCCGGCTACCGCGCGGAGCTTGCGCTCTGGCAGGGCGATCCCGGCACCGCGGCGGCCTGGGCCGACCGGGCCGCGGAGCTGGCGCAAGACGGGCGTCATGCGCGCGATCTGATCCGCTCGGCCCTGCAGCAGGGAGGGACGGCGCTGGCCGCTGGCACGCTGGAGGCCGCCGATCCGCTGTTGCACCAGGCGCTCAGCGATGCCCGCGCCAAGGATCTGGTCGAGTTCGAACTGCCCGCGCTGATCGCGTTGGCGAAGCTCCACGCTCGGCGGGAGGACTGGGCCGAGGCGCTGGACCGCCTCGACGAGGTGCGCGAGCCGGCGGAGGCCGGGCCCTATCCGATGGAACTCGCCGACGCGGCCAACACCCGCGCCGCCATCGCCCGCGCTACCGGCGAGACCGACGCCGCGATCGCCGCGGCGACCGAGGCCTACCACCACGCCTGGTGCGACGGGCCGCCTTACGCCTACCACTGGGGCCTGGAGGCCGCCGGCGCCCACCTCACAGCCCTCGGCGCGCCGGAGCCCGCGCTGCCCCCCTTCGACGAAAGCCGGTTCGAGCCGCTGCCCGAGGTCGAGATCAACCCCCGCGACAAGCACTAGGTCGATCCCGACACCCCCGACGCCCCCCCCGGCCGGATAGGCGGCCAGCAGGTAGAGGTAGACGAGGCCGAAGCCGATCGGCACCAGCTGCTCGACCCGGCCGAAGGGGATGTGCTTGCTCGGATCCTTGCCCTCGCCGAGAGCCACTCACTCCGCCTGGTAGATCGGGCGGGCGGGCAGCCGCTCCTCCAGAAGACCGATCACCTGGAACTTCGCGCGGTTGAGGGTGCGGTAGGAGCGCAGCAGCAGCCACCAGGCGGCGCAGACGCCGACGGTGACGCCGAAGAACGCGCGGGCGATGGCCGGCTCGATCTCCGGGGAAAAGCCGGCCAGCGCCGCGATGACGGTCGTGTGGAAGGTGAGGAAGAAGGTGTTGGCGCTGTCGCGACGCTGGCTGATCCGGTCGGCGAGTTCCAGGCAGAGCTTGTACTGCTCGAGGATTTCGGCGCGGGTGGCGGGATCGTTCGAAGCGCCCGGCGCCGGGTCGGTCCACAGGCGGTCGCGAATGGCGTCCATCTCGGTCATGGGGCGTTCTCCCAACAGGCCACACTGCGCGGACCATAGAACACCGGCGATCTGACCGCCACGCCCGCAGTAGGTCCGGCACCGCTTTGGAGGTTGATCGGGGCGGGACCACCGGCGCTTCACGGCCGCCGGATCCCGCTCTACAGTCCCCGAAGAGTTGGAGAGTTTCATGAGCGCATTTGACCCCCGCGACTATTTCATCAGCTACAACGCGGCGGACCGTCCCCATGCCGAGGCCATCAACGGCAGGCTTCGGGACGCGGGCTTCACGACCCACTTTGCCGGAACGGATGTGACGGACGGCGGCAACATCCCCATCTGGATGGACCGCGCGCTCGGCGCGTCGACCCGGGTCCTCGCCCTCTGCTCGCCGGACTACTTCAAGCCGGAGGCCGTCTTCTCCGAGGTCGAGCGCGCCGGGACCTTCTGGGCCGACCCGAATGGCGCCAGCGCCAGGCTCGTCCCGGTCGAGATCGCGCCCTGCACCTACAGCCCCCTCTACGCACCGCTGAGGCGCATCGAGATCGCCGGCATGACCCCCGACGCGGCCGCCGAGGCGCTGCTCGCCCACCTCCGCCAGACCGAGGAGACCCGTCGCCGCGATGCGCTCCGCAAGGCCGCCGCGACGCCCGAGATCTTCGCCGTCCCCCGCGCCCGCGCCACCCACTTCTTCGGCCGCGACGAGGCGCTGGCCCAGCTGCAAACCACCCTGACCGAGGGCCGCAACGCCGCCGTCACACAGGCCATCGCCGGCACGGGCGGCATCGGCAAGACCACGCTCGCCGTCGAGTACGCCCACCGCTTCGGCACGCGCGGGCGCTACGCCGGCGTCTGGTGGATCCCGGCCGAGAGCGAGAGCGGCATCGTCCAGAGCCTCGGCGACCTCGCCCTCCGCCTCGGCCATCCCGAGAGCCAGGACCTCCCCGCCATGGCCCGCTGGGCGCGCGACAAGGTGGGCCAGTCGACCGAGCCCTGGCTCCTCGTCTTCGACAACCTCACGAGACCCGACACGCTGACCCACCGCCGGCCCTCGGGCGAGCAGGAGAGCTGGCTGCCCCCAGGCACCGCGCGGGTGCTCATCACCTCGCGCTGGGACGATTTCACCGGCGTGGCGGAGACGACGCGCCTCGATCAGTGGGACCTCGCGACGACCGCCGCCTATCTCCTCTCCGTCACGGAGCGAGCGGACCCGGAGGGGGCGGAGGCGCTGGCCAAGGTGCTGGACGGTCTGCCGCTCGCCGCAAACCAGGCGGCGGCCTTCCTGCGCAGCCGGCCGGCGATCTCCTTCGCGGCCTACGCCGCGGAGATCGACCGGCTGGTGATGCGCGACCGCGACGCGGGCCACACCGGCGACTATCCCGAGACGGTCTACGCCACCCTGACCAAATCGCTCGCCGAACTGCCCGAGCCAACGGTGGACCTCCTCTGCCTTCTCTCCTGGCTGTCGCCCAATCGACTTTAAGCCGACATGCGAGCGAGGAGCTGAGGCGGCACCCAGGTTTGCAGGCTGCCGTCTCCGGCCGAGACGGTCCTGAGCGGAAGACCTCGGGGGTGGGGAATGGGCCGGCTCGGCGAAGAGGCTCGTGTGACGAGCGAGGGTCTGGAAGGCCGCGGAGCGACTGGTGGGGAGATCGCCCGGCTGCTCGGCGATGCGCTCGACCGCGCCGTGGCCGAGGGTGAGCCATCGATGCGCCAGCGGTGCGTGCAGACTGGC
>JBCCWM010000386.1:0-4571 GCA_039193505.1 Pseudomonadota bacterium
CACGGCGGATGGCGTGCGCGCCACGGGCTTCCGGCTCGGCAATGCGCAGGCGGAAGTGACGCTCGACGGGGTCTACGCAACCGCTGCCACCGATATGGGTCTCGCGGCCCGCCTGTCAGAGGTTGGTCTGCTGACATCGGACGCCACCGGTGCCGTGGCCTTCGACCTCGATCTTGTCAGCCTTGGCGACGATCTCGGCATTTCGGGCCGGATCACCCAACCCGAAGGCACGATCGGTGGGCAACCGCTGCGTGCCGCTGAACTCAGCCTCGACGGAACCCTCGCTGTCGACGGGACGTTCGCGGGGCAGATCGACGGGGCCGCCGATCTCGCCACCGAGCGCGCGCGCCTGTCCGCAGCCATTGCGATCAGCGAGGAACTCCGCCTTCTGCGCGACCTCCGCTTCAGCTTTGCAGGCACTGTGGCCGACGGGACCATCGGCCAGGGCGGCGACGGCCTCGTCGCAGGCCGCGTGCGCCTCCAGTCCCCGGATCTGTCGGCCGTCGCCGCCCTTGCGGCGCTGGAGCTCAAGGGCGAAGGCGCGTTCGACATCATCCTGTCGCGCCGACGCGGCACGCAGCGCGCGACCCTCACCGGCACTGTGGCAGGGCTCAACGTCGCCGACATCGCCCTCGATCAGGCACGCGTGGATCTCGACATCATCGATCTGCTGGGCGTGCCCCTCGCTGCCGGTCAAACGGAGCTGGCGGGTCTCTCGGTTGGCGGCTTCGGGGTGACGCGAGCCGAGGTCGAGGCTGTGCGGCGCGAGGACGCCCGCATGGATCTGACCGCGATCGCGGAACTCGATCTCGGGACCGAAATCGCGCTTGCGGGCGGGATCGAGACACTCTCCGATGGAGTCCGCATCGGCCTTGAGCGATTGGAGATCGCGCAACTCGGCCGCGTGGCGCGGCTCCTCGCCCCATCGGCGGTGACGCTCCGCGGCGAGACTGTGACGCTCGACCCGCTCGCACTCGACATCGATGGCGGCCGGCTCACGGCGGCGGGCGGGCTGACCCCGGACTGGGAGGCCGCGCTCGACATGGAGGCGCTGCCCCTCGACATCGCGGACCTCGTTGCGCCGGATCTGGGTGTGGACGGCCGGGTCTCCGGCACAGCGCGGATCACGGGGGCCCGGGAGGCGCCCGATCTCGAGGTCTCGCTGGCCGCGCGGGACGTGCGGGCTGCCCCGACAACGGCCCTCGGGCTGCCGCCGCTCGATCTCGACGCCGAAGGGCGCACCGCCGGCGCCGGCGTCGACCTCCGCGCGGCGCTGCGCGGCGGCTCGGACCTCGCAGCGGACCTCGTCGGACAGGTGCCCTTCGATCTCGCCGACCCGGTTTCGCTCGCCCTCGATCTCACCCGCCTCGACATCCGGATCCTCGATGCCGTCGCGGGCAACCAGGGGCTGCAGGGGGTGATCACCGGGAGGGCCGATGTCTCCGGACCCGCCTCCGCGCCGGTTGTGGACTTCGACATCGCCTCGTCCGGCCTGACGGCGGAGGCGGTGCGCGAGGCCGGCCTCAGCGCTGTGACGATCGGGGCTGAGGGGCGGTTCGAGGACGGCACCGTCATCCTCTCCGACGTGACCGCGCAAGCGGGCGGGGCGCGTGCGGCTGTGGCGGGGGAAGTCCGCCTTGCGCGCGAAGAGCTCGACCTCGCCTTCGACCTCGCCCTTCCCCTGGCGCTCGCCAACCCGATCCTGGCGCGCCAGGCGGTCCAGATCTCCGGCACGCTCACCGCCGGCGGACGGGTCGTCGGTCCGTTCCGCGGGCCGGCGATCAACGGGCGGATCTCGGCGGCCGGCGCAACGCTTGTCGATCCGCTCCGCAACCTCCGGATTGACGGCATCGCCCTTGGGGCCCGTCTCGCCGGGCGCGAACTCCTGATCTCGGAGCTCTCGGGAACGGTCGCTGCCGGCGGGCAAGTCTCCGGGTCCGGGCGCGTCGGGCTCGACCGCGGTCTGCCGGCGGATCTGGACCTCCGGCTCCAGAATGTCCGCTTCACCGATGGCGAGATCATCGACACCGTCGCTTCGGGCGAGATCTCCGTCACCGGCCCGATCACCGCCCAACCGCTCGTCTCCGGCGACATCCGGATCGGCACCACCGAGATCGCGATCCCGTCGAGCTTTGGGATCCGCGAGGGTGTCCTCCTCGACGTGGCCCACCAAAACCTGCCCGCCGATGTTGAGTTGACGCTCGATCGGGCGGGCCTGCGCGAGCGGCCGGGTGCGCGGCCAGGGCGTGCCGCCACGGGCGGCGTCCGGCTCGACATTGCGATCTCCGCCCCCAACAGGATGTTCGTGCGGGGCCGCGGGCTCGACGCCGAGATGGGGGGCGATCTCCGGATCCGCGGGACCTCCGGCGAACTCGCACCCGCGGGCCAGATCGAACTCATCCGTGGCAGGATTGGCATTCTCGGCCAGCGGATCGACTTCACCGAAGGCGCGATCACCGCAACGGGTGATGTCAATGTGCGCCTGAGGCTCGTCGCCGAGACCGAAGTCGAGGACACGCAGATCACCCTCATCGTTCAGGGGCGCGCCACCGATCCGGAGCTTGTGCTGACCTCCTCGCCGTCCCTCCCGGAAGACGAGATCCTCGCGCTTCTCATCTTCCGACGCGAGCTCGCAACGCTCTCGCCGCTCCAGGTGGCACAACTTGCGTCGGCCGCCGCAACGCTGACCGGGCGCGGCGGCGGCGGGCTCGTCAGCCAGTTCCGCTCGGGTGCCGGGTTGTCGAACCTCGACTTCACCACCGGAGACGAAGGCGAAGTGGGCGTGCGAGCGGGCGCCTACCTGTCCGAGAACGTCTATCTGGACCTTGAGGCGGAATCGGACGGCGATGCCCGTGCAACGATCAACATCGACATCACGCGGACACTCCGTGGCCGTCTCTCGGTCGATAACGATGGCGAAGGACAGGTTGGGATATTCTATGAGCGGGATTACTGAGGACCCGCGATGCCGCTCAACCCGACTGTCACGATCACCGACCTCGTGCTCGACCGAGATGCCTTCGGGCTCGCCGATTGGCGGGCGGTCGTCCTGCGCACAGCGGGTGAGATCGGGGCTCGCAACCTCTCGATGATGGCCGCCGCAATCGCGTTCTTCGCGATGCTGGCGCTCTTCCCCGGTCTCGCCGCGACCGTGTCGCTCTACGGCTATTTCGCCGACCCCGGCGATGTTGGGGAGACGCTCGCACTCCTCCGCCCGCTTCTGCCGGAGGGCACGTACACGCTTGTCGATGCCCGCGTCACGCATTTGGTGACCGAGGCGCGGGGCGAGCTTGGCGTCGCCTCTCTCATCGGTGTCGCGCTTGCAAGCTGGAGCGCGCGCGCCGGCGTCAACGCGCTGGTCGCGTCGCTGACAGCGATTTGCCGCGAGCGGGACACGCGGAACTTCATCTGGGGGATGGCGGTCAGCTACGGGCTGACGCTGATGCTGATCCTCGTCACCGTGGTCGCGCTCGCCATGCTGGTCGTGATCCCGGCGGGCCTGACGCTCGCCGGGGTCTCGATGCAACCCGTGGTCACTGCCCTCCGCTGGGGGGTGGCGTTTCTGGCGATTGCGGCGGGGATTGCGGCGGTCTACCGCTTCGGGCCGAGCCGGCGGACGCCGCTTCCCTGGATCACGGCGGGCTCCATCCTCTCGACCATCCTCTGGGTCGCAATGTCGGCGGCCTTTGCCCGCTATGTCGGGAGCTTCGCCAACTACAACGAAGTCTACGGGCCCCTCGGCGCCGGCGTCGCCACACTGATGTGGTTCTACCTCACAGCCTTCGTCGTCCTCCTCGGCGCGCTCCTCAATGCCGAGATCGAGCGCTATGCGATTGAAATCATAGCCCGGCGTCGGCCCGACCTGTTGCTTCGAAACGACCCGCTGGTGCGCGAGATGACCGGTGTTGGGCGCTGACGCTGGACAAGTGCAGCCCCGCTCGTAATGTCCCGACATGGTCACATACGACGGAAATCTCAATCCAATCTACCCTGAGCATACGTTTCTGGGGCAGATTTCGCCTGAAACGAAGGCAGAGTTGGAGCGCTTGTGGACGCCGACCCGCTACAGCGCCAAACAAATCGTGCTTTCGACCGAAGAAACGAGCCTCGACGTCCTCTTCCTCTTGGAGGGGGATGTTCGGGTGGCCAATTATTCGCCGAGGGGCCGCGAGGTCCTCTTCAGCAATATCGAGGAGGGTGACTGCTTCGGCGAGTTTGCCGTGATTGACGGCGCACCTCGGTCTGCCAATGTCCAGGCAACGACCGCCTGCCGGATGGCCCGTGTCGGCGAGGGGCCGTTTCGCGAGATGCTCGCCCGCCGGCCAGACATGTCTATGGCGATCATGCGCCGGCTGGTCGCAAAACTGCGGGAGATGACGCAGCGGGTGTCCGACTTCACCGCGCTCCGCGCCGATGACCGGATCCGGCTCGAGTTCGTGCGGATGTTTCGCGCCGTTCAACGCTCGGATGGCAGCGCTCTGATCGACCGACCGCCGACCCAAGCGGAGCTCGCCGCCCGGGTGTTCACCAATCGGGAGGCCGTGGCGCGCGAAGTGGGGCAGATGCGCAAG
>JBCCWM010000387.1:0-4567 GCA_039193505.1 Pseudomonadota bacterium
GACACTGTAGGGCCGCCCATAGCCAAAGGGCGTCGCGTCGCGGCGTGCCCAAATGCCTGCACGGTTCGGCACAATAAAAACAACGCGCCCGTCAGGTGCGAGCACCCGGTGGATCTCGTCGAGCAGTTCATCTGCCAATGCGCAGGTCTCGAGCCCATGTGCCACGATCAACCGATCCACCGTCCCGGCAGCGAGCGGCCAGGAGGTCTCCTCGACGAGGGTGGAGCGATTGGGCTCCCCTGCCGGCCATGGCATGACACCCTGCTGGCCCGGCATCAAACAGAGCACCCGCTCAGCGTCTTTCAAAAACGGCCGCAAAAAAGGAGCCGCGAAACCAAAGCCCGCCACGACCATCCCACGTGTGTCGGGCCAGAGGCGGCGGAGTGCACTTTGCAACAGCGACTGCGCCATGCGACCGAGCTTTGTGCTGTAGTAAAACGACCGCAAATCAACTACGTCGAGATGCATTCCACCGCCCCGGAGACCCCATGTCTGCCGACATTTTAACCATCACCTGCCGCAGCGACAACTACGCCTATCTGATCCACGACCATGAGAGGGCCGCGACCGCCCTGATAGATGCCCCAGAGGCAGAGCCCATTTTGGCGGCCCTGACCGACCGCGGTTGGGCCCTTGAGACCATTTTGATCACGCACCATCACGCGGATCACGTCGACGGCCTCGCTTCGCTTCAAGGCGCGACGGATGCCAAAGTGGTCGGAAATGCGGCAGATGCCGCGCGTCTGCCCCCGCTCGACATCGCGGTCTCGGCAGGGGATTCGATCCAGGTTGCGGGCTATGAGACGCAGGTGATCGACGTCTCGGGGCACACCATCGGCCACATCGCATACTATATACCCGCCCTTGCGGCGGCGTTTACGGCCGACAGCCTTATGGCACTCGGCTGCGGGCGGGTCTTCGAGGGCACGCAGGGGATGATGTGGGCGTCGCTCTCGCGTCTGGCCGCCCTGCCGCCCGAGACCGAGATCTACTCGGGCCACGAATACACCGCATCGAACGCCGCTTTTGCCGCGACGATCGAGCCCGCGAGCGAGGCGCTCAAGGCCCGCACCGCAGAGATCTCGGCTGCGCGGGCCGCAGGCCGTCCCACAGTGCCCGCCCGCCTCGATCTGGAACTTGCGACAAACCCGTTCCTCCGTGCGAACCGCCCAGAGGTCAAGGCGGCCCTCGGTCTTGAGGGACAGTCGGACGAAGACGTCTTTGCCAAAATCCGCGCGTTGAAGGATCGCTTTTAGAGAGACGACGCCCCCCACCGCATTTCCGCCATACTTCAAATGGTGGGCCCTCTAGGTAACACAACGACACCTAGTATGTCCTTGCGGCGGATGAGTATTTTCACTGACATCACACGCCGCGACAACGAGAGCGGTGCAGCGTATCGCCCGCTCACCTTGTGTTTGGGGCCCGGCAGACATACGTGCCTCGGCGCGATGCTGCCGCGTTGGCAGGCCGATCGGCAGCGCGCACCGGCGGTGCTTGCGAACTACGCAACCACTTGGCACAGTTTGGGCATCGCCGTTGGCCTGTTGGAATTCGCGGGGGTTCACGGAAAATTCCCTTGAAGCCTTGGCAAGAAGGTCGAGATTAGGTTGAGGCGCACCGGCCGCTCCATGGATCGGTGCCGCGAACGAGGAGACAGGCGATGCCTTCCTTTTCGAGCACACTCGAAGCCGCCATTCATCAAGCACTGGCGCACGCCAATGAGCGACGCCATGAGCTAGCGACCCTTGAGCACCTGTTGCTGGCGCTCCTCGATGAGCCCGACGCCGCGCGTGTGATGAACGCGTGTGGGGTCGACCTCGACCTGTTGCGCCAGACACTCGTCAAGTTCCTCGACGAGGAGCTTGAGAGCCTGGTGTCCAACATCGAGGGATCGGAGGCCGCGCCAACCACCGGGTTTCAGCGCGTGATCCAGCGCGCCGCAATCCACGTGCAAAGCTCCGGTCGGACCGAAGTGACCGGCGCCAACGTCCTCGTCGCGATCTTTGCCGAGCGGGAGAGCCACGCCGCCTACTTCCTGCAGGAGCAGGAGATGACCCGCTACGACGCCGTCAACTACATCAGCCACGGTGTCGCGAAGGATCCGAGCTTTGGTGAGACCCGGCCCGTTCAGGGCACCGAAGAGACGACGGAGACACCGGAGGGCTCCGCCAAGGAAGGGGAGGAGACGGCGCTGCAAAAGTACTGTGTTGATCTCAACGCCAAAGCGCGTCGTGGTGACGTCGATCCCCTGATCGGGCGCGATCACGAGGTTGAGCGCTGTGTCCAGGTCCTCTGCCGTCGGCGGAAAAACAACCCGATCCTGGTGGGTGACCCCGGTGTTGGAAAAACCGCGATCGCAGAAGGGCTCGCGCGCCAGATTGTGGACGGCGAGACGCCGGGTGTTCTGGCCAACACCATCATTTATTCGCTCGACATGGGGGCCCTCCTCGCCGGAACCCGCTACCGCGGCGATTTCGAGGAGCGGTTGAAAGCCGTCATGAAGGAGCTGGAGGACCACCCGGATGCGGTGCTCTTCATCGACGAGATCCACACGGTCATCGGCGCCGGTGCGACGTCGGGCGGCGCAATGGACGCGTCCAATCTCCTGAAACCGGCGCTCCAGGGCGGCAAGCTCCGGTGCATGGGGTCGACCACGTACAAAGAGTATCGTCAGCACTTTGAGAAGGACCGCGCCCTGTCGCGGCGGTTCCAGAAGATCGATGTGAACGAGCCCTCGGTCGATGACGCGATCAAGATCCTGAAGGGTCTCAAACCCTATTTCGAGACGCATCACGACATTCGCTACACGAATGAGGCGATCAAGACCGCCGTGGACCTCTCGGCCCGTTACATCCACGACCGAAAGCTGCCCGACAAAGCGATCGATGTGATCGATGAGGCTGGCGCCGCGCAACATTTGCTGCCGGAGAGCCGCCGCCGCAAAACGGTCGGCGCAAAGGACATCGAAGAGATCGTCGCCAAGATCGCGCGGATCCCACCGAAGAACGTGTCGAAGAACGACAGCGAAGTTCTGAAGGATCTCGAGGCTGCGCTGAAACGTGTCGTCTTCGGGCAGGATGCCGCCATCGACGCGCTGTCCTCAGCCATCAAGCTCTCGCGCGCCGGTCTGCGGGAGCCGGAGAAGCCGATCGGCAACTATCTCTTCGCCGGCCCAACCGGTGTCGGGAAAACCGAGGTCGCCAAGCAGCTCGCCGATACGCTGGGGGTTGAGCTTCTGCGCTTCGATATGTCGGAGTACATGGAGAAGCACGCGGTCAGCCGCCTCATCGGCGCGCCCCCGGGATATGTCGGTTTCGACCAGGGCGGCCTGCTGACGGATGGGGTCGATCAGCACCCGCATTGTGTGCTCCTCCTCGACGAAATCGAGAAGGCGCATCCTGACGTCTACAACATCCTCCTCCAGGTGATGGACCACGGGAAGCTGACGGATCACAACGGCCGCACGGTCGACTTCCGGAATGTCATCTTGATCATGACCTCGAACGCGGGCGCGCAGGAGCTCGCAAAGGCCGCAATCGGCTTTGGCCGGACGGGGCGCGAGGGCGAGGATCAGGCGGCGATCGAGCGTCAGTTCAGCCCGGAATTCCGGAACCGCCTCGACGCGGTCATAAGCTTCGGCGCCCTGCCGAAAGAGGTGATCCTGCAGGTGGTCGAGAAGTTTGTCCTTCAACTCGAAGCGCAGCTCATGGACCGCGGCGTGTCGATTGAGCTGACCAAGCCGGCGGCCGAATGGCTCGCGGACAAGGGCTACGACGACAAGATGGGCGCCCGCCCGCTGGCCCGCGTGATCCAGGAAGAGATCAAGAAGCCGCTGGCGGAGGAGCTTCTCTTTGGCAGGCTGATCAAGGGCGGCCTGGTGCGCGTTGGGATCAAGGGCGGCAAACTCGACCTTCAAATAGAAGAGCCCGGAGCGCCACGCCTTTCTTCCCGCAAGCCACCGCTGCTCACGGCCGAATGACAAGAGGAGCGCGCCGATAGAGGCGCGCTCCGCTGTCCCGGTATGCCAGCGGCCCGTCCGTGTGTGGAACGGGAGAAACACTCTGCGGCGTGAAGCAATGGCGCCATACGTCTGCGCGCGAGCTGAAGGCCCCCGCGATCCGTGAACGCTTGACAGCGGGATCAGCTAGAACGCTCGGTCTGCGAACGCCGTTCCAGCATTTGCAGAGTGCTCGAACCGGTGAGGCTGCACACATGGGCCCATGCGATACCCGCGGGCGGCCGCCCAACGCTTGCGGCGCTCGGGACACGCAGACAAGCGAGCTGGGTGGACCGGACCTAGCTGTTTAATCCCGCGGTTTGATGGTGCGATCCGTTCTGTGGAATGGAAGGAAGCGCTATCGACCAAGTTCGTCATGGCAGCGCCACGACCGCGCACGCCGTCCGAGCGGCGATACAGCGATCTCAAGCTTCGACCGCGGAGCTGAGCAGAGAGCTCGGCATCACCCCCAAGACGGTCGCGACGTGGCGGAAGAGAGCGACCGTTGAAGATCGAAAGACCGGGCCGAAGGAACCGCGTTCGACAGGTCTCAGCGAAGAGGAAGAA
>JBCCWM010000388.1:0-4550 GCA_039193505.1 Pseudomonadota bacterium
AACGAGAACGTCGTCAAGTTCAGCACAGTATCGATCACGTCACCCGTAAGCATCGGCGGCCCCCAGACGCTCATCGCGCAGAGCGCGGAGCAAACAGACACAGAGAAGAATGCTCACAAAGACGAATGGCAACGCCCCCACGGCGATCATCTTCTTGACGGCATCGATCGAACCCGAGAGGACCATCGCTGCCCCCAGCAGGCCGAGAAGCACCCCCCAAAGGAGGCGCAGCCGCGTCGACGGATCCGGATCTCCTCCGCTCGAGAACATGGCGAGGACAAAGGCCGCGCTCACCACGCTGGTCACAATGAAGAGGAACGCCGCGACGATTGTGGCAAGCGTCGTGAGGCCCGAGAGCGGCAGAAGGTCCAGGAGCACGAAGGTCACGCGTCCGACATTCTCGGCCGTCGCCGTCATCAGCGCACCTGAGCCTTGCAGCGCGTCGAAGAGCCCGAGCCCCCCGAACGCGCCAAACCAGACAATCGAAAAGACCGTCGGGCCGACGAGGACGCCGAGCACGAACTCCCGAATGGTACGCCCGCGCGAGATCCTTGCGATGAAGACGCCGACGAACGGACCCCAGGCGATCCACCAGACCATATAGGTCAGCGTCCAGCTCCGAAACCACTCGGTCACCGCGCTGTCGAAGAAGCTGAGCGTTTGAAACCCGCGCGGGATCACGACCGTCACATACTCCCCAAAGCTCGAGACGATGGAATTCATCACATAGGCTGTGGGCCCAAGGACGATCGCGTAGGCCACAAGCGCAAGCGCAATCGCCATCGCGATGTTCGACAGTTTCGACATGCCGTCGCCGAGGTCGACCATCAGAGGCGGCAGATAGCACGCGACCATCACCACGAAGACCACAGTCACGAGCCAGGGAGCGGCGGCCTCGCCGCCGAGCATCACATCGACACCGTCAGCCACTTGAAAGACGCCCATCGCGATCGAGCCCGCGACCCCGATCGCGATTGCCACAATCGCCATAAAGTCCGAGAGCCATCCGACGACCCGCACCCAGCGCTCCTCTGGGAAGAGCGATTCGAGCGGGGCGCTCACCAGCATCGGCGTCCCCCGCCGGAATGCGAAGTACGCAATCGTCAGCGCCGTGGTTCCGTAGATCGCCCAGGCATGAAAGCCCCAGTGGAAGTTTGTTGCCAGGAGCGATTGCGATGCCGCGATGGGCGGATCCATCAAGTCTGCTGCGAAAGAGTAATGCGTCAGCGGCTCCGCCACTGCCCAGAACAGTAGCCCCACGCCCATCCCGGCGGCAAAGAGCATCGCAACCCAGGCGACGGTCGAGAACTCCGGTCGGTCGTCATCCGCGCCAAGACGGATCGAGCCGTAAGGTGAGGCGGCGAGCGCGATGCAGAGGAGCAGCATGAACGAGACCGAGAGCATCACGAACCAGCCTCGGCTCTGGAAGTACTGATCCACAGCGGCCGAAGCGCCTGCGACGATGCTCTCCGGATCGACGATCCCCCAGATCCCGACGGCAGCAATGACGACAAGCGAGGCGGCGAGTATCGTGCGGGAGCGGGTCATGTCGGATCCTCCGGTCTCGCTCCAGTTAACAGGCGCTCAGATGCGGACGTCCAGCCTTTCTTTGCCGCTGCCCCGCTGGGGTCACCCGTCGCAGACCGTCCGAAGCGCCGTCCACTCCGCATCGCTCAAGAGGTCGGACCCGGACGCGCCGCCGGCATCGGCGGCTTCCGCCGCCGCAATCCGGTCGGCAAAACTCGGGTGGGTCTGCAGGTGGCTCGCCAGCCCGCGCTGCTCCCGCTCAAAGAGCGACATCTTGAGAAAGAGCGAGGCCATAGCGCTCACGGGGATACCGGCATCTCTCATTCGGTCATGGGCAAAGCCATCCGCCTGGATCTCGATCGAACGCTTATAGCGCGCCTGCGTCAGCCGCCGGATGATCTCGATCACCTTGTCGCCGCCCGGAAAGTTGCCGATCAGCAGCTCCGGCAAGCCCTGCGCCGCCGCCTCGCGGAGCGCGCGAGTGGTGGCATGGCGGTGGTAGCTGTGGCCAAGTTCATGCGCGACGACGCTCGCAAGCTCCTCCGCTGTCTCCGCTGCCTGGAAGATCCCATCCATGATCAGGATCCGACCGCCGGGCATCGAAATCGCGTTAAGACCGCCATAATCGACCACCGTGAACTGGAGGTCGTAGCGAATGTCGACGCCGACCAGGATCCGGTCGGCCAGCTTCGTCAGAGCCGCATCGGCCTCGGGCGTCGAGCAGACCCGAACGGGCGTGCCGTCGTCCTCGCCAAGGTCCGCAAGCTGGTTTCGCAGCGACACATCGCCAAGGAGGGCCTCCGCTTCGGGCGTCAGCGAGGCCGCCAACCACGTGGTGAGTGCGGGCTGGATCAGCGCGACCGACACCCAAACCGTCGCCCCCGCGGCCACCGCAAGCACGAGAAGTCGCCGCCATCCCGGCCCCCGCTCCGGCGTCTCGAGAGCGGGGCAGGCGCGCCGGAGGGAAGCAAGCAGCTCAGGGTCGCGGATAACAACCCGCGTCGCCTCCCCCACTGGCCCGACCGCCAGGCAGCCGGGGTCCGCCGCGTCCCCCACCGCGTGCAACTCCGCAAGCGGCCAGCGCAGAATGTCGCTCCGTTCGACCCGGAGATGGTCCGTCTCGAGCGTTACGTCGGCGCGCTGAGCGGCCCCGTTCTCGCCGTCGAAGAAGTCGGCAGCGCTCATAGCCCCGCTCCGAGATCGAGCGCCTCGCCAAAGCCGTCCGCCGTCGCAAACCGCGCCTCGTCCCGCTGCGCGACCGCCCCGAACCCGTCCCCCTCGACCGAGACGGCGGTGGCGTAGAGCTTCAGAAGCGGCAACACGAGCACTAGGTGCATCAGCACAGACCAAAGAAGATAAATGGCGATCATCACGGCAAGAAACGACGCCAGGATCACCCACTGCGCGCCGGCATTGACGAGCAGTTCCGTCATGTCGTTGTAGCTGATTGCCGCAATCTGCCCGTCAAACCCCCGCTGCGCCAGCGTGACCGCCGCCGCGAGCCCGCCATAGACAACCGTCACCCCGACAAAAACGGTCCCCACGATCGCCTTCGTGTCCGGGTTGGCGCGGAGCCGCATGTCCCCAACGGATTTCGCGTTCGTCATGATCCGAAAGCCCTCCGCCCGGAAATAGGCCCACCCGCCGAGCGTCAGCGGCCCCGCAATCAGGAGCCCGAAAAGCGCCGCTCGGTCGATAAAAAGCGCCGCCGCCGCGACCAAGAGCAGCGCCCCCAGCCCGATCCACAGATACCGTGCGGCTGGGATCAGCTCGCGCCAATCCCCCTCCATCCGCATCTGCGCGGTGCCCCACCATGTGCGCTCCGTGATGTACCGGTCGAGCTCCCAGAAGACGTAGGGCAGGGCTGCGCCGAGCGTCAGACCAACCGCCAGGATGCCGGCCAGCATCCGCAGCACGTAGCCTCCAGCCCCGGCCGCGAGTCCGAACCGGATCCCGCGCCATCGCGTTCTGCCGAGCAAGTACGCCCGCGCCCGGTAGCGCGCATAAATTACCATCGGCGCAATGGCGACCACTGCCATCACCGGCCCGCCATGCTCGGAATTGAGCGCGGCAAAGCCGAGATACATAAGAACGCTGTTGACCACCGTGATGTAGAGGGCGAGCGCCACGACCGCGATCAGAAACCCCTGGAACTTCTCGCCGCCGAGCCCCGTGTACTCGAGCGGATGGCCGCCCGGCTGGATCGCCGACCAGTACCATCGCCGAAACCGCGCCTTGATCCAACACCGGTAGAGCCCGAGCGTTGCGATGGTCGCCACGCCACCCCAGACCGCCAGGGGCAATACGCCTCGGGCGGACCCAACAAATTTCGTCTCGAGAGCCATTTACGACGTCGTCCCTCCCCCGTGCGAACGGTCACCTCTCGATGGCTGGATGGCAAGCGTGACGTGCCAAGCGGACGCGAAAGAACGCGCAAGTGCGGCCAACAGACCGCAGCGGCGTCATGCCCCCCGCATCACAGTCTCAACCGCACGCTTGGTTTCGCGCAGCGCGGTCTCGACCCGCGCCCGCACATCGGTGAAACGTGTCGAGGGCACCGGGACCGAGATCGCGTGGAGATCCCCCGTCCAATCGGCGAATGCGAAGCCCACCGCGCAGATCCCTTGCGCGTGCTCCTCGATGTCATGGGCGAGGCCCGTGCGCCGCACCTCCGCCAACGCTCTCCAAAAGCCGTCGGGATCCGCGGGCTGAGCGCTTCGAGCCCATTCCGCCCGCGCCAGCGCCTCCGCTTCGGCGCGGGGCAGCGCGGCGAGGCACGCTTTGCCGTTGGCCGTGTTTGTCAGTGGAAACGCTTCGCCCACTGCCGAGACGGCGCGCAGCCTCTGCGAGCCCGCCACCTGATCCAGAAAGACCATCGACGTCCCGCGCAGGACCGACAGATCGGCCGTCTCCCCCGTTGCCTCGGCGAGCTCGACCAAAAGCCGACGACAGCGCTCCATCGTCGTCTGATGCGCCGCGGCGGCGAGAGCAGCGAGGCCGGGTCCGAGCCTCAGCCGCGTGCC
>JBCCWM010000389.1:0-4549 GCA_039193505.1 Pseudomonadota bacterium
TCGTCATAGGTGTCGATGAGCGTCTCGGGCGCGGCCCCTTTCAGGACGAGCGCCAGCTTCCACGCCAGATTGTCGACATCCTGTATCCCGGAATTGGCCCCGCGCGCCCCGAAAGGCGACACCTGGTGCGCCGCGTCGCCGGCAAAGACCACGCGCCCATGCCGGAACGACGTCATCCTGCGGCACTGAAACGTGTAAATCGACGACCAGACGATGTCATAGCCGACATCCGGCCCGAGGAAGGCGTCGAGGCGCCGGCGGATGTTCTCCTCTTTCCGCTCCTCCGCCCGGTCGACATCCCAGCCGATCTGGAAGTCGACGCGCCAGATCCCGTCGGGCTGCTTGTGGAGGAGCGTCGATGCCCCCGCACCGTGCGATGGCTCGAACCAGAACCAGCGCTCGGTCGGGAAGTCGTCGCTGTGCATCCGGATGTCGGCGATGAGGAAACTGTCGTTGAAGACCCGCCCCTCGAACCCGAGCCCCAGCATGGAGCGCAGCGGCGAGGACGCCCCGTCGCACCCGATCAGCCACGCCGCCTCGAGCGTGTAGAGCCCCTCCGGTGTCTCGATCTCGACCTCGACATGGTCCTCGCACGGTGTCACGGCCGTGACCCGGTTCCGGCCTCGGAGCTCTATCGGTGCGCCGGCCGCCTGCGCGGCACGCACGCGCTCGACCAACGCACGCTCGAAATAGGGCTGCTGGAGGTTGATGAACGCGGGAAACCTGTGACCCTCCTCCGGCAGGAGGTTGAATTCGAACACCTTTCGGTCCTGGTGAAACACTTTCCCGAGGCGCCAGACCACACCCTTGTCAAGGAGGGGGGAGCTGCAGCCCAAGCGATCCGCGATCTCGAGCGTGCGTTTGGCAAAACAGATCGCGCGACTGCCCTCGCCCACGCCCTCATGATCGTCGAGCAGGACGACTGGCACGCCTTTGAGCCCGAGATCGAGCGCCATGGCGACGCCCACCGGCCCACCGCCCACCACGACGACCGGATGGCGCACCGGGGTGGCCGCGTCCTGATCCGCGGAGCGCGCGTAGGGGTAGAGCTTAAAGGCGAGGCTGTAGCGCTCCGGGAACATCAGCCCTGGAGCTCCGCCCACATCTCGAGGTCGCGCGCGGCGGTCCAGATCCGCGGCGTGTCGATGCCGCGTGCCTCATCATACGCGCGCGCCACGTTGAAGGGCAGGCAGTGCTCGTAGATCGCGAACTCCGAGAATTTCGGATCGCAGGCCGCCCGCACGGCATCCCACGCGTCTTTGAGCGATCCGCCCCGCGCCGCGACTTGAGCGGCCGGCCGGTACGTGCTCTCCACAAAGTCCCGAGTGGAGGTCAGCGCAGCGGCGACCCTCTCGCGCCCGACGAGCGCGTCGCCGCGCCCGGGCGCGATCGATTGGGGATCGAACGCCGCCACCCGGTCGAGCGTCCGCCCCCAGTCACCGAAGTGACCGTCGCCGCAATAGCAGGCCGAGTGATACTCGACGATGTCGCCCGTGAACATCGTGGCCGCATCCGGCACCCAGACGACGCTGTCGCCGGCGGTATGGGCGCGGCCAAGATGCCGGATCTCCACCTGCCGTTTGCCGAGATAGACCGTCATCGCCTCCGTGAAGGTCGTCGTCGGCCAGGTCAGCCCAGGGATGCCCTCATGTCCTTCAAAAAGCCGGGGGAACCGCTGGAACTCGCTGTCCCAATCCTCTTGCCCGCGCTCCACCACCATTGCCCGCGCGGCGTCCGACATGATGATCTGCGGGGCCGCGAAGGCGGATGCTCCGAGGACCCGGACCGCGTGGTAATGCGTTAGGATGAGGTGGGTGATGGGCTTCTCCGTCACCTCTCGCACACAGGCGATGACCTTCTCCGCAAGGCGCGGCGTCGCCTGCGCCTCGATCACCATCACCGCGTCATCGCCGATGATGACGCCCGAGTTTGGGTCGCCCTCGGCGGTAAACGCATAGAGGCCCGGCCCGATCTCGGTGAACGAAGTGGTTTTCTCGCCCGTGTCGCCCTGGGACGCAAACGCCTTGGCCATCGGCCCCTCCCGAGGTGTGGCGCAGCTCTTTGTGGCCGCGGTTCCATCGAGAGATCGTTGCATTTGCAACAAAAGTCAATAGCCTCGACCCGGCAGCGAGGACCGACATGCCCGACACGTTCGATCTGATGGAGTTCCTGCCCTACCGCCTCGCCATCCTGTCCGAGCGGGTGAGCCGGCGCCTTGCGACCGATTACGAGCGCACACACGGGCTCACGGTGGCGGAGTGGCGGGTCCTAGTTCATCTCCTCCGGGTGGAGGCCGTGTCGGTCCGGGACATCCGAGACTATGCCAATCTCGACAAACCGAAGGTGAGCCGCGCCGTCGCTCGGCTGGAGGAGGCTGGCCTCGTCAAAAAACGTCGCGGCTCCGGTGACGGGCGGCTTGTCGCGATCTCCCTGACCGACGCGGGGCGCGCAACGATGGCGGAGGTGCTCCCGGCGGCGCAGGATGTGGAAGCGCGGCTTCTTTCAGCCCTCAACGCGACCGAGCTCAAGACCCTGTCGCGTGTGATGGAGAAGCTCCACGCTGTGCTTGATGCCGACCCCGCGGCGCGGCCGCGGACGCATGTGCCCGCGACCGAGAACCCCGATCAGGACTGACGCGCCGGCAGCATGCGCCGGAGGAGGTTGTCCTTGATCACGAACTGATGTCGCACGACCAGTCCGATGTGCCCGATGATGGCGCCGAGCAGTACGAAGCTGCAGATGATATGGCTCCACTTCGTCACCAGCATCATCGCCTCCCACTTGCCGATGGGGTTCGGCAGTTTCCAGACGCCGAAGAAGAGAACCCCAAAGCCACCCGACATGACATAGAGATACCCGGTGATCGGCATGAGGAACATCGACAGGTAGAGGAGCTGCTCCATCCGGTGGACGAGCTTTTGCTCGAATGTGGTGATCGTCGGAGCCCAATCCGGCAAGCGGCCGACACTGCGGTTGCTGAGGCGCACGATTGCGATGACGAGGGCCACGAGACCGACGGATTTGTGCCAGTCATAGTAAAAGGACTGCGGCAGGCCCAGGAACCGCGCACCCCAGTCGATGTTCGTCATGATCGCGGCGCCGACATACTGAAACGCAAACACCAGAACCATCGCCCAATGGCAGAGTTTGGTCAGTCCGCCGTAGCTGTGGCTGGAGTTAAAGACACCCATCGCAGTGTTCCTTCCGTGGCAAGTGAGCTTGGAGGGCTCGGACGCGAGCCCCATGCTGCTCGGTCGCTGCACACGGAGGAAGGGTTCAAAAAAAGATCGGGCGGCGCGGAGGCGTCAGTGCGTGTGGCCGTGGCCATGCTCAAAGGCACTGAGACCCGCCCAAATGATCACCAGGCCGATCAGAGCGATCAAAATAGCCGAGATCCATGGCGCCATCTCCATCAGCCGATCGAAGCGAGAGGATTTGGTCGAGACGTACCGCAGTCCGAGCGCGGCGACGACGCCGATGGCAACCATCGTCACGGCCAGTCCGATCGAGAAGGCGCTCACAAGGGTGATGCCGAGCGTGATCTTGCCAAGGTGCAAGCAGAGCACGAACACGGTGATTGCGGCCGGGCACGGGATCAGGCCGCCCGACAGGCCAAAGAGGATGGTCTGCCAGGTTCCGATCCGACCGCTGTCCACCCGCGCCCGGATCTCGGCGGCGTGCGCGCGGGCATGCGCGTCCAGATTCGGATTGTCGAGATCGGAGAGATCCGCCCGCGCCACAGCCGCGGATCCGTGCGCATGCGCCGCCGGCGCATGCGCGTGATCATGACCATGCGCGTGGGCGTGGCTGTGACCCGGGCCGTGATGATGCCCGTGGGCACCGGCGTGAGCGTGAACATGGTCACTGTCGTGGTCGTGCCCATGACCGTGGCTGTGATTGTGACTGTGGTCATGATGATGGCTGTGGTCGTGGCCGCGCGCCCTGAGGCTCTGCCAGAACATCCACGCGGCAATGCCGAGGACAATCACGCCCGAGATCACCATGAACCAGGGCTCTAGCTCCTCCCCGATCAGCTCATTGCCCCAGGTCAGCGCGAGAATGGCCAGAACCCAGACAATGAGTGAGTGGCTGAAGGCGGCAGAGACGCCGAGCAGGATCGCCTGCTGCACGGTGCCGCGCACCGCGATGATGTAGGCCGCCATCATGGTCTTGGAGTGTCCAGGCTCCAACCCGTGGAGCGCTCCGAGGAACAGGGCGACGACAAAGAGCAGCACTGGATTGACGCTGCCCGTCTCGATCATCTCGGTGATGCTCATTTCGGCCCCCTATAGATACCGCGTGATCTGGCGAAACTCTTCGATTTGGGCGGTGCGACGGGCCGGATCTTCGGCCGCATCAGCAAGGCAGTGATCGATATGGTCGTGGATCAAGGCCGTCTTCGCCGCATGCACCGCACGTTCGACCGCGTGCAACTGCTGCGCGAGATCCACACAAGACCGCCCGCTCTCGATCATCTCGATGACTTTGCGGACGTGGCCCTCCGTCCGCTTCAGGCGATTGGCGATGTCAAGATGGCTCACGTGCTGCA
>JBCCWM010000390.1:0-4542 GCA_039193505.1 Pseudomonadota bacterium
GCCGCGCGGTGGGCGGTTGCGGCTTCGACGAGCGGTGGCTCGGGCCAGAGCCCAGAGGGCGTGAGGTCGCGCCCTTCGCCCTGACCCACCCTGATGCCACCCGCAAGGAGCACCCCGGCACCGAGCCCGAAGGCTGCGATGAGAAGGGCCGCGCTTGTCGACAGGAGGGTCGCCACCTGCCCCCACACAATCGAGCCGAGCGCCATGGATCCGAAGAAGACCATAAGAAAGACCGCAAGCCCCCGCGCCCGCACCCAATCGGGCAGCGCCGTTTGCGCCGAGACGTTGAACGCGGTGAGCACGGCAATCCAGCTGAGCCCCCCGAGCAGCGCCGCCCCAATGCGCGCTGCCGGCGCGGACGAGGCCGCCATCGACACGAGCGCAAGCGCCGTGCCGATGGTCCCGAGGCGGACCAGGGCGTTGAGGTCAAACCGCCTCTGGAGGCGGGGCAGGATCAGTGCGCCGGTGACGGCACCTGTGCCGATCATCGCCATCAGAAGACCGTAGAGCTCGGACCCACCTCCCTCGGCCCCCCGTGCGATCAGCGGCAGAAGCGCCCAGTAGGCGGAGGCAAAGAGGAAGAAGAGCGCAGCCCGAAGCGCCGTCGCCCGCATCGCTGCGTTGTGGCGCACATGCCGAAGGCCCGTCGCCATATCGCCGAGCAGGCTGCCGTGATGAGTGCGCTCTGGCGTCGGCGGCGGCCGCCAGAGCAGGAGTGCCGCAACGATCACCACATGGCTCGCTGCATTGAGCGCAAAGGGGGCCGCGAGGCCCACCGTCGCGATCAAAAGCCCGGCAAGAGCGGGACCGATCGCCCGGCTGATGTTGATCCCCATTGAGTTGAGCGCGATCGCGGGCTTCAGCACCGGACGCGGCACGAGGTGCGGCACGACCGCCTGCCAGGCCGGCGCCATGAAAGCTGCTCCCGTCCCGATCATCAGCGTGAAAAGGATAAGGAGGAGCGGTGTCACGGCCTCGAGCCAGACAAGAACCGCCAGAAGCGAGACGACTGCGGTGAGCGCGAGGTTGATCACGATCAGCATCCGCCGCTTGTCGAGCCGATCGGCGAGCGCTCCGGCAAAGAGCGCAAAGAGAAACACGGGCAGCGTCGTCGCCGCCTGGACCAGCGTCACGACAGCGGGGCTCGGGTTCAGGGTGGTCATAAGCCAGCCTGCGCCGACCTCGTGCATCCAGGTGCCGGTGTTCGAGACCAGGGTTGCAATCCAGAGGAGCGCAAACGCGGGGTAGGCAAAGGGTGCGAAGGCGCCGGCAGGGGCCGGCGCGGCCGCACTACCACTGGATGACATCGGAGAGCGCCTCCCGCCGCTTTTCAGCATAGGCCCGGACAAACGGGCAGAGCGGCACGATCCGCTGACCTCTGGCGCGGGCATCCGCGATCAGGCGCGCGGCCAGCGCGTCCGCAAGCCCGCGGCCGCGAAGTGCCTCCGGAACGAACGTGTGATCGGCGATGATGAGCGTGGGCGACACTTTGGAGATCGTGAGCTCCGCCTCGGCCTCCGCCCCTTCGACGATGGCTCCGTAGCGGCCTTTGGTGTCGCTCTCGGCCCAGGTGATGGTGACGTCAGACATGTGCAGCCCCTTTTGCAGCGCCCGGCGCGCCGAACATGGGCACCGGCGACCAATCAGGTAGCGCGGGAAGGTCTGCGGGCGCATGGGCGCCGAGGGAGCCCTTTGCGTGCACGATTTGGCCGCCGACAAGGGTCAAGTCCGCCTCGACATTGACGATGTCGTCCTCGGGGATCGCGAAGTAGTCGCGGTCGAGGACGGCGATATCGGCGAACTGTCCGGGCGTGATCTGGCCCTTCTTGCCGGTCTCGCGGCTGAACCAGGCGCCCGCGGCCGTCCAGTGGCGGAGCGCGTCGTGCCGGTCGAGCCGGTCCTCGGGCGCCCAGATCTGGTCGCCGCCCCGACCCTTGCCGGAGACCGCCCAGTGGATCGCGAGCCACGGGTTGTAGGACGAGACCCGCGTCGCGTCCGTCCCGGCGGCGAGCGGGGTGCCCGCGGCCATCATCTTCTTGACCGGCATCACCTCGCGGAGCGCGGCCTCGCCGTAGCGCTCCCGGTAGGCCGTGGTCTGGAAGGCGATGCGGTTTTGGTAGCTGATCCCGCCGCCGAGCCGCGCCACCCAGTCCATGGTGGCGGTGGAGACCGTCTCGCCATGGTCGAAGATCCAGTTGAGCTCCTCGAGGCCACGGCCCTGGCCGACCTCCTCAACGAGGGTGAGGAGGCGGTGCGCGCTTTCCTCATAGGTGCAGTGGAAGCGGATCGGCCAGCGGTTCTCGAACAGGAACTCAAGGACCGGGCGCAGATCGCCCTCCATCCGTTTGGCGAGCGTTGGGCGCGGGTAGGAGAAATCCTCGAAGTCATAGGCCGAGGCGACCAGCATCTCGCCCGCGCCGACGCATTTGAGGAAATCGTCGCCCTGATCCGGTTTGACGATGTCGTGCCAGCGCTTGAAGTCGTCGAGCTCGAAGAGCGGGCGCTGCGCGAAGAGCTGGTAGCCGATCCGCACCGTCTGCTCCCCGCGTCGATTGAGCTCCGTCAGCACGCCGTAATCGTCGGGATAGTTGAGAAACCCGCCCGCGCAATCGAGCGCGGAGGTCAGGCCGAGCCCGTTCAGCGCCCGAAAGTAGTGCTTGGTCGAGGTGATCTGCTGCTCGAAATCGAGCTTCGGCGCCATATCGAGGAGGGCATAGAGCGGCTGCGCGTTGGGCCGCGCCAGCGCCAGGCCCGTCGGGTTGCCCTGATCGTCGCGCTCCAGCCTGCCGGAGACGAAGGGCTCGTAATAGTGGCTGTCGATCCCAAGCGCGCGAAGCGCCGCCTTGTTGAGCCACGCCCGGTCGTAGAGGTGCAGCACATAGACCGGCACCTCCGGCGCGGCGGCGTTGATCTCCTGCAGCGTCGGCAGGCGCCGCTCGGCGAACTGGTCGACCGACCAGCCGCCCACCACGCGGATCCACTGGCCGGCTGGCGTCCGCTCCGCCTGGCGCTTCAGCATGGCGAGCCCGTCGGCGAGCGAGGGGACATGGTCCCAGCGCAGCTCCATCGCAAAGTTGTTGCCCTGCCGGATGATGTGCGTGTGGCTGTCGATCAGCCCCGGGATGACCCGCCGGCCGCCGAGATCGATCACCTCGGTCGTGGCCGCGGCCAGCGCCATCATCTCGGCATCGGTGCCCACGGCGGCAATCAGTCCATCGGTCACCGCAACCGCCTCCGCCTCCGGCCGCGCGGGGTCCATCGTGGTGATCTTGGCGTTCATGAGAATTCTGTCTGGGGCGGACATCGGAGCGTTCTTTCGCAAATTGCGGCCGGCAGCGCACACGCTGCAAGGATCCGCCCGGCCTTTTGCCGGCCGGGCGGGTGTCGTGGTTTACTCGGCAGCGACGCCCGCCTCGGAGGCATGCTCGCCGAGCGCCCATTTCGAGAAGCGGACCTGGATGCCGTAGGGCGTGTGGGTCTTCAGGATGTCCATGACCCCGTTATAGGTCTCGCCGCGCGCCCAATCCTGCTGCAACTCGAAGATGAACTGGAGCGCGTTCATCGGCACCGCGCCCGCCTGAACCAAACGCTGCATCGCCCGCTCGTGCGCTTCCGGCGTGATGTCGCCGCAGGCGTCCGCGGGGATGTAGACCTCATAGCCCTCCTTCAGGAGATCGAGCGTCGGGAACATCACGCAGGCCTCGGTCCAGAGCCCGGCGAGGACGATCTTCTTGCGCCCGGTCGCCTCGACCGCGGCGCGGAAGGCCTCATCGACCCAGGAGTTGATCGAAGTCCGGTCGACGACCTCTAGATCCGGATAAAGATCGGTCACCTCGGGCATGAACGGCCCCG
Organism: Pseudomonadota bacterium; assembly: GCA_039193505.1. Classification (GTDB taxonomy): domain Bacteria; phylum Pseudomonadota; class Alphaproteobacteria; order Rhodobacterales; family Rhodobacteraceae; genus Algicella. The sequence goes on from JBCCWM010000390.1 coordinate 3,853, forward strand.
AGAAGCTGTCCTTCGCAACCGTCGAGATCACGGTCGGCAGACCGAAGAGCTTGGCACCCTTGGCGAGAATCTGGACGTTGTGCATGACCGACAGCCGGTCATGGCTTTCGACGCCCTGGAACATCGCCGGCTGAAAGTCGATGAGAACCAGTGCAGCGTTCTCGGGGGTGATCATCTCGTGTTTCGACATCGGAGGTCTCCCTTCTCTCGGATGGTTGGGGGTCAGGTGTTGGTCGGCGGTTTCGCCGGCTCGTGTTTGGTCACGGCGAAGGACTTGAGGTGCAGCGCATGTGCGACGGCGTCGCCATGGCCGCGGAGCCACTGAACGGTGGCTTCTCCGGCCAGCATGCCGAACAGGCCGAGCAGCGCGATGATCGGCGGCGCGGGCGAGCGGACTGAAATCAGGCCGTAGATCACGCCGACACCGATCCCTGCGCCGAGTGAGAGGGCGTATGGCACCCAGCTCATTGCAAAAGCTCCTTTGGTGAGGGCATCGAAAAGACAAGCGCGGCGCCGTCCGTGGCGAAGTGGAGCGAGGTCCCTTCGCCCCGGCCAAGCTGCAGCCCATCGCCTGCGCTGACCCGCTCCCCCTCCGCATCGGCGAGGCCATCGATGAGGTGCACAAAGCTCAGCTTGTCCGCGGCGCCGATGTCGAGCCGCTCCCCTTCGGAGAGGCGGACAAGCTCGACC
>JBCCWM010000391.1:0-4541 GCA_039193505.1 Pseudomonadota bacterium
ATCCTCCGGATCAAACGAGCAACTTTTCGTTGGCCAAAATGGACCGAAGCGGACATCTGCGACACCACAGAATTCCTGCACTTTGGGCTCGAAGCTGCCATTTTCCGCCCCGCAGAACCTTGTTGAAGCCTTAGCGCAGGTTTCCGCCCCTATTCGCAACTGACCCCTGCTTGCTCTTGGCGACAAGGTTCGAGCTTGTGCCCATCGCAGCGCGTCTTCCCGCCAAGTCCGCCGTCGCGCGAGGTTTGGCGGAGCGGATGGAGGAGCAGAGGGTGTCTGCTCCTCTTGGTGCTGAGGTCTTGGTGTGGTGCTGTGCACTCCGCGGCGGTGTCTCGATCAGCCTCGCACAGTTCCGTGGATGCGAGGGCATCGGAGGGGCTGTGTGGTGCCGTCGCGACCTCGCAGACCGGCCGCGGTCCTCGGGGCGGAGCCAGAGCTGTCTAGTCGGGCACCAGCACGCCAGGCAGGGAGTTCACGGTCATGGTCTCGTCCGGTCGGAAATGAATGACCGAGCGGATCGAGGCGCCCGCCTTCAGGAGATCGAAGGCCGTGTTGATCTGGTCGTGCTTCATGTGGTGCGTGATGTAGGGATCGACGCTGAACTCGCCGCCGAGCCATTCGTCGACCATGCCGGGCAGTTGGCTGCGCCCGAGCACGCCGCCGAAGGCCGTGCCGCGCCACACCCGCCCGGTCACGAGCTGGAAGGGGCGCGTCGAGATCTCCTGCCCAGCGCCAGCGACGCCGATCACGGTGCACTCGCCCCAGCCCTTGTGGCAGGCCTCGAGCGCGGAGCGCATCAGATCCACATTGCCGACGGCCTCGAAGGTGTAGTCGAGCCCACCATCCGTCATCTCGATCAGGACCTCGTGGATCGGCGCGTCGTGATCCTTGGGATTGAGGCACTCCGTCGCGCCGAGGGACTTGGCCAGGAGGAACTTCGAGGGGTTGATGTCGATCCCGATGATCCGGGATGCGCCGTTCAGGACCGCGCCCTGGATGACGGCCATCCCAACCGCGCCGAGGCCGAAGACGGCGACAGTGGCGCCCGCCTCGACTTTGGCGGTGTTGCGCACCGCGCCAATGCCCGTCGGGACGGCGCAGCCCATCACAGAGGCCTTCGAGAGCGGCGCCTCCTTTGTGATCTTGGCCACCGAGATCTCGGGGAGCACGGTGTACTCGCTAAAGGTGCTCGTGCCCATGTAGTGGAGGATCTCTTTGCCCTTGTAGGAGAACCGCGACGTTCCGTCGGGCATCACGCCGGCGCCCTGGGTCTTCCGGATGGTCTGGCAGAGATTGGTCTTGCCAGACTTGATGTAGGGGCAGTCCGGATCTTCGGGCACGTAGAGCGGGATGACATGGTCGCCCGGGGCGACGGAGGTCACGCCCTTGCCGACCTCCTCGACCACACCGCAGCCCTCATGGCCAAGGATGCACGGGAAAAGCCCCTCCGGATCCTCGCCCGAGAGCGTGAAGACATCCGTGTGACAGAGGCTGGTGGTGACGATCCGGACGAGGACCTCGCCCTCTTTGGGACCTCCGAGGTCGATCTCTTCGATCTCGAGCGGGCGGTTGGGCTCCCAGGCGATGGCTGCGCGTGTTTTCATGGTTTGTCTCTTCGTTCGCTGCGCGTCAGTGCACGAACGGAGTGTCCGGCTCTTCCTCCGGGTTGTCCACTGGTTCCATCACAAGCAGCAAACGTGTCTCGCCGGTCCCCTCGATCGGCGGCGAGCGGTGCAGGAGCCCCGATTTCGGCTGCCCCGGCCAATCCGTCCCGCGCAGAATGAACGGTGCGCCGGTGGGCACGGTGAATATTTGGCTCGGGTCCGCCCCATCGGTCGAGATGCCGTACTGCGTGCCCGTCCCCCGGTAGGAGCAGACGAGCCGCGCTGTGACGGCATCGATGTGGAACTTTCTGCAGCAGTTCGTGGTGATCACGTCAAGACGAAGGCGGAGCCAGTCCGCGCGCATCAGCTCGGCGAAGAGGGCCGAAAGGGCCGCGACGTCGTCGACAAGGCGCTCCCGCTGAAGGCCGTCGGGCGTCCCTGCCGTTTCGCAACTCTTCCGGACGGCGTCGCGAACGGCCTCAGGCCGCAGGATCGCGCGCAGGCTGGGCAGCGCGTCCGGCGCGAGCGCGTCGATCCAGCCTTGGAACTCCGGGAGCGGGTGGCGCCGCCAAAGGACGGCGGCACATCCAGCGCGACGGATCGCGGAGAGACCCTCGGGCCTCTCCGCGATGCCGACACCGATGGCGGCGTTTGTGACGACCTCGCGCACAAGCGTCACGTCGCGGCCGCCGAGCGCTGCCAGACCGGGAACGGGTCGGGCAGATGAGGCAACGCGTCGGGACCCGCCGCGGCGCTCTGGGGCAAGAGGGCCGCGTCGAGCCGTGCTTTCAACGCGGGCCAGTCGATCCCGACACCGATGAAGACAAGCTCCTGGCGGCGATCGCCCCAGGGCTCCTGCCAGTGCGATTGCATGTAGGTGCGGACGCCCTCGTGATCCGGCCAACGCTCCTTCGGGACGGCGGCCCACCAAGTGCCGAGCGATTTGATCGAGGAGAGCGCACCCGCGAGCGAGAACTCCATCACCCATTCGGGGCGCGTCGCGATCCAGAAATGGCCCTTCGCGCGGATCACGCCCGGCAGAGCGTTGTCGAGAGCGGCCTTGATCTTCTCAGGCTCGAACGGCCGGCGCGCCCGATAGACATAGCTCGCGACCCCGTATTCCTCCGTCTCAGGCACGTGGTCGGCGAACCCGTAGAGCTCCTTCGCCCACATCGGGTGATCATGCGCCTTGTCGTAGTCGAAAAGGCCTGTGTCGAGGATTGCATCGGCCGCGACGTCCGAGTGGTTGGTCTCGATGATTTCGGCGTCGGCATTGAGGCTGCGGATGATCTTGCGCGCCGCATCCGTCCGCTGGGGCCCCGCATCGTCGATCTTGTTGAGGATGACGACATCCGCAAACTCGATCTGGTCGGTCAGGAGGTGCACCAGCGTGCGCTCGTCGTCTTCGCCCAGGGTCTCGCCTCGGTCGCTCAGAAAGTCGTGGCTCGCGTAGTCCTCTAGCAAGTTCACTGCGTCGACCACGGTGACCATGGTGTCGAGGCGCGAGACATCCGACAGGCTCTCCCCCTCCTCATCGCGGAAATCGAACGTGGCGGCCACGGGCAGCGGCTCGGAGATCCCGGTCGATTCGATCAGCAGGTAGTCGAAGCGCCCATCGGCGGCGAGCCTCCGGACCTCCGCCAGAAGATCGTCGCGCAGCGTGCAGCAGATGCACCCGTTCGACATCTCGACGAGCGTCTCATCGGTGCGCGACAGCTCCGTGTCGGCGCGAACGAGATCGGCGTCGATGTTCACCTCGGACATGTCGTTGACGATCACGGCGACGCGCCGGCCGTCGCGGTTGTTGAGCACGCGGTTGAGCAAGGTCGTCTTTCCGGCGCCGAGAAAGCCGGAGAGGACGGTGACGGGCAGACGTGTGTCGGTGGCTGGCAAGACTGGCTCCTGTTGTTGGGTTACAAGGTGATGACGTGATCGGGATTGGCGGGGGCGAGCGCTGTGTAGAGTTGTGGGAAGCAACCGACCTGAACGCCCTCGACCACGTCTTTGGGCACCACATCGCCGGTGCCGCACTGGTGCAGCTCACCCTGGGCGAGGTTGCGCTGCAGTGCGCACTGATCGCACAGCATCAGGAGGATGCCTTTCTCGGCTGCGACGCGGGCGAGGCGTTCGCCCACGGGATCGCCCTGTCGCAGCAGAAAGACGTTGTCGTCGAAGAAGAACATGCCGACGACGGTCACGCCGTGGCGATCCTCCTCAAGCTGAGGGAGGATCATCGTGGCGAGCTTGTAGGTTGCCGCCATATCGGTTGCGAACACATATGCGACGTTCATCGTCACCCCCTTCTCACTTGGTGCCGCTCCGAGGCCGATTGGGACGCGGAGAGGCGCGTCCCCTGCCGACGTTGCGGCGATGTCGGTCCTGCGGAGCGCCCCTTTGGCGGTCTCTCCAGAGGATTGGGTCGGCCGTTCGACACGGTCCCGCCGTCTCTTGGCCCGCGGCCTCTCGGTTGTGGCGCGAGCGGTGGGCGGTCGCGGTTGCGCCGCTCGCCCCTGGGGCGCCGCGGAGCCAAGGTTTGTCCCGCTGAGGACGGGGAGAGCCCTCCCACGCCGATCGCCCCGTCAGCCCGCGCCGGGCCGCGAGATCGACGCAGAGACCTGCCCGTTCCGGTACGTGACACCACCGCCCTCCTTCAGCGAACGCCGTTGCAGGGCAGCACCGTATGAAATGTTATAACGTTACACAAGAGGGCTCGAGAGCCCGAGGACAGCGCAAAATGCACCACGCGTTCGGCCAAATCGACCGTGCTCTGAGCCCTGAGACCTGGACCGCCTGAGGTTGGACGTTCCGGTGGCCTGACCCGAGCCGGCGGAGGAGCGGAGCGGGATGGAGGCGGGCAGGGTCTCGGACGCCCGGAACGCGTTCGGTCTCGACCGGACGGAGGACGGCGTCCCCATCGGCGACGTCTGCCGCAGGTGA
>JBCCWM010000392.1:0-4536 GCA_039193505.1 Pseudomonadota bacterium
CATGACTACATCGAGGGCGACATGGTCATGTTCGAGCACGCCCCGCTCGAGAACCTGGCCCGCGACGGCCAGCTGATGGCCTATTTCCACGAAGGGTTCTGGTCGGCGATGGACACGCTCCGCGACAAGCGGGTGCTTGAAAACCTGTGGGAGACCGGCGGTCGTCCCTGGGCAGTGTGGGAGGAGAAGTGATGCGGGTACTGGTCACCGGACATCAGGGCTATATCGGCACGGTTCTGACGCCGATGCTGCTCGAGGCGGGCCACGAGGTCATCGGCCTCGACACCGATCTCTATGAGCGCTGCACCTTCGCCCCGGGCGGCGAGATCCCGGAGATCCCCTGGGTGCGCAAAGACGTCCGCGACGTCGAGCCGTCGGATTTTCGCGGCGTCGATGCCGTCCTGCATCTCGCGGGCCTCTCGAACGACCCGCTCGGCAATTTCCGCCGCGAGACGACGTTCTCGATCAACCATGAGGGCACGATGCGGGTCGCGCGGTCGGCCAAGGCTGCGGGCGTTGGGCGGTTCGTCTTTTCGTCGACCTGCTCGAACTACGGCGCCTCGGGCACCAGCGGCATGATCGATGAGACCGCCCCCTTCAACCCGGTGACGCCCTATGGCGAGAGCAAAGTGCAGAGCGAACTCGACCTCGCCGAGCTGATGGATGACGGGTTCTGCGTCACGCATCTGCGCTCCGCGACGGCCTACGGGCTCGGGCCGCGGCTCCGCTTCGATCTGGTTCTGAACAACCTCGTCGCCTGGGCGGTCACGACCGGCAAGATCCACATGAAGTCCGACGGCAGCGCGTGGCGGCCGATCACTCACATCAAGGACATCGCGCTGGCCTTCAAATGCGTGATCGAGGCTGAGCGGGATCTCGTCCAGGGCGAGGCCTTCAATGTCGGTGTGACCGAGCACAACTACCAGGTCCGCGATCTCGCGAACATCGTTGCCGAGGTGGTTCCGGATTGCGAGCTGCAGTTCGCCGAGGGTGCGGGCGCCGACAAGCGCTCCTACCGAGTCAGCTGTGACAAGATCCGGACCGAACTGCCGGGCTTTGTGCCGCAATGGACCCCCCTCAAAGGCGCACAGGAGATCTACGAGGCCTGCCGGTCCTCCGGCCTCACCCTCGAGGAGTTCGAGGGCCCGCGCTACCAGCGGATTGGCCACATCAACGAGCTGATCGAGCGCGAGGTGATCGACACCACGTTCGCCCGCATCGAAGCGCCGGACCCCGCGTTCGCCGCCGCGGGCGCGGCCGCAACCTGCATCTCCTGCGGTCACAACGGCCTCACACCGATCCTCGATCTCGGCCAGATGCCCCGCTCAGACGGCTTCCTGATGCCGGCCGATCTCGGCGGGCGGGAGAGCCTGATGCCGCTCCGCCTCGGCTTCTGCCCGAAATGCAGCCTGGCCCAGCTCCTCGAGACGCGCCCGCCCGAGGAGATGTTCGGCGACGATTACGTCTACTTCTCCTCCGTGTCCGAGGATCTGCTCGCCCACAGCCGCGAACATGCGCAATCGCTGATGACAGCCCGCGACCTCGGGTCGGAGAGCCTGGTGGTCGAGATCGCCTCGAATGACGGCTACATGCTCCGGAACTTCGTCGAGGCGGGCATCCCCGCGCTCGGCGTCGACCCGGCGGCGGAGCCTGCGAAGCGCGCCCGGGAGCGGGGTGTCGAGACGGTCAACGACTTCTTCGGCCACGCCCTGGCCGAGCGTCTCGTGGCGGAGGGGCGTCGCGCCGATGTGATCCTCGCCAACAATGTCGTGGCCCATGTCGAGGATCAGAACGACCTGGTTGCCGGCATGGCCAGCCTTCTCAGCGACACCGGCGCGGTGGTGGTGGAGTTCCCGTATGTCCGCGACCTGATCGAGCATTGTGAGTTCGACACGATCTACCACGAGCACCGCTGCTACTTCTCGGTGACCTCTGCCGCGACCCTCTTCGCGCGCCACGGGCTCCACTTGATCGACGCGCACCGGATCGCGATCCATGGCGGCTCGCTCCGGCTCACATTCTCCAAGTCAGGGGAGCCGACACCCGCCGTGGCCGCCATCCTCGAGGAGGAGGAAACGCTCGGGATCAACGAGACGGCCTATTACCGCGCCTTCGCGCGCACCGTCGACACCTTCCGGCGCCGCGCCCGCGATATGATCGCGGAGCTCAAGATCAGCGGCAGCCGGATCGCGGCCTACGGTGCGGCCGCCAAGGGCACGATCATGCTCAACTATCTCGGCCTCGACGCCGAGGTGGTGGAGTTCGCCGTCGACCGGAACCAGGCCAAGCAGGGCCGGTACATCCCGGGCGTGCGCGTGCCCATCGTCGGCCCCGAAGTGCTGGAGGACACGCCGATCGACGTCCTCCTCCTTCTGCCGTGGAACTTCCGCGACGAGATCGTGCGCCAGCAGCGTCCCTATCTTGAGCGGGGCGGGCGGATCCTGGTGCCGATCCCGGATCTGGAGCTTCTCTCCGCATGACGCTCTGCGCCTGCCCCGCCTGCAGGGGCCGCGATCTGGCAACGCTCTACCATCTGCCGGCGATCCCGGTGCAGAGCGTTGTCCTCGTCGACACCGCCGAGGAGGCGCTCAGCTACCCAAAGGGGGAGTTGACGCTGACGCATTGCCGGTCGTGCGGGTTCCTGTTCAACGCGACCTTCGACGCGGATCTCGTCGACTATTCCAAGATGACGGAGGAGAGCCAGCACTTCTCCGGCACCTTCAACCGCTTCGCACGGGAGCTTGCCGCAGAGATCGCGGCGCGCCGTCCCCTGGCGGGCAAGCTCACGCTCGAAATCGGCTGCGGCAAGGGCGACTTCCTGGAGGAGCTCGTCCGCCAGACGGGCACCCGCGCGCTCGGCATCGATCCCGGCCACGTGCCGGGCCGGGAGGCGGAGGCACTGGCGCCCGTCTCCGGCGAGGCCGCCATCATCCGGGACTACTTCTCGCCGTCCCTCGTTCAGGAGACGCCGGACCTCATCATCTGCCGACACACGTTGGAGCACATCGCGGAGGTCGGACAGTTCATGCACTATGTCGTCGAGACGTCGGGCGGCGGCCGCGACGTGCAGGTGATGTTCGAAACGCCCGACGCCCTGCGCGTGCTTCGCGAGGGCGCCTTTTGGGACATCTACCACGAGCACTGCTCCTATTTCTCGATCGGCAGCCACGCGCGTCTGTTCCGCCGCGTGGGCCTCGATGTGGAGCGGAGCTATCTGGCCTTCGGCGACCAGTACATCATCCAGTACGCCACCCCGGGCGTCGGCCAACCGGCCGAGGACGAGGACGATCTCGACGAGATCCGCGCCGCGGCGGAACGGTTCCCGGCACACGTCTCAGAGATCCGCGCCCATTGGACGCGCCGGATCTCCGAGGCGCGCGCCGACGGCCAGGACGTGGCCCTCTGGGGCGGCGGGTCCAAAGCCGTGGCCTTCCTCACCACGCTCGGTCTCGACGACGACGTCACTCACGTGATTGACATCAATGCATTCAAACAGGGTAAGTTCATCCCGGGCACAACTCGGCGCGTCTCGGCCCCGGAGGCGCTTCTCGATGCGCCGCCAGGCCTCGTCATCGCAATGAACCCGGTCTACCTCTCCGAAATCCGAGCCTCGGTCGCCGAGCTCGGTCTCAGCGCAGAGGTCTGTGCCCTCTAGTCCAGCCCGTCCAGAGTCGGGCCAGCGCTGGCCGCGCCAGCCGAACGCCGAAGCTGATGCGCCCGAGCAGACGGGAGCATTAAGCCCGTGCACTTGCAGCGGCGTGCCTGAGACCGGTTGGCCAGACCGCGCCACGTGAGGCAGAGAGGCGCATGCCGGCGCCGCTGTGCAGTCACTCTTCAAAGACGCGGGACAGCAGCCCGGGTCCCGAAGCCAGATCCCTATCGTCGCCAGAGGCCGCCGGATGCACGGGAAAGGACGGTGAAGCCTCGCTGATCGAAACCGTCTCAGCGTTCTTGTGTCCACCCGGCGGACCCTGCTCAGGCTATGCCAGTGCTTCGAACACGGCGGCGCATGTCCTCAGTCCGAGCGCTTGGTGCGGCCGGCGGTGTGTGCAGCCCTGATCCCTGTCCCGATCGCGCGTCTGGCACGTGCGAGGCTTTCGGCGCGCTGCTCTTTTAGAGACCGGAACAGGCGTTCCATCCTGCTGCGGAGCACGCCATTTGACGCGCCAGCGGGTTGAGCCCGATGGCCTGCTTGGCGTGACGACCTCCTGGTGCGCAGCGGCTGCGAACGAGGCTGCTCGCATGGCGAGACGCGACCAGTGAGCCATCGGGCGCCATCGGCTCGAGCCTGATGGTGGCCTGCCCCCAGAATCTCGGACCATTCAAAATGAGAGTTTGTTCTCGTAACGTTCAAAGCAACGAGGAGAACGAAGACTGCGGAAGTCGCGTTTTACAGAGGAACAGAGTGTCGGGATTTTGCAGGAGTATGCTGCGGGAGCGAAGGTTTTGGAGCTTTGCCGCAAGCATGGGATATCCGATGCGACCCTCTACAAGTGGACAGCCAAGTATGGTGGCATGACAGTGTCCGAGCTGCGC
>JBCCWM010000393.1:0-4517 GCA_039193505.1 Pseudomonadota bacterium
ACCTTCACGCGCGACCGTGTCCACGTCCATCCGATCCCGGATGCAAGGACCGCGCGCGACCGGATCGCCGGACGGGCCGACGGCACAACCATCCCCACCCCGGGCGCCAGATGTGCCCGCCTCGCGAGCTCGGACGCGCCCAACAGACCGAATGGGTGGCCGGCTGAACGGGGGGCGAGCACAGACACAGCTTTCGGTCGTCCAGCGTCCCAGATCGATGTCTGCGTAGGGCTTGGAGCGGCAGGGGCGCCAGGCTCCGTCGGTGTTCTCTCGGCAAATCGGTCTCCTTACGGCCAGAGCACCTCGGAGATTGGTCTGCGCTCGCGCTTGCGTTGGAGCTCGATGTGGCCGAGCGGTGTCCAGCCCGCGAAACTCGTCTCAACCGGGCAGGCGCGAAAGGCCGCACGCAGGACCTGTTCGAGAACGGGGCGCTCCTTCTTCGGGAACGGCGCGGGGTCGATCACAATCTGCCCGCCGAGCCCCCGCACGCGGAGAGCGGAGGGAAGCGCTCGAAGCGCGGCGATGTCCGCTTTGAGGCCGGCAGATGCGCTCGTGTCAGTCCCGGTGTTGATGTCGACAGCGACCAGGGCGCGTGTCGCCTCGACGCTCATCCATGCCGCCACGCCAAGTGCGATGCGATCGGCGCGGAGGGCGTCGACTTCGGTCCAGAGGCCGACTTCTTCAAAAGCGCCCAGGCGGTCGACCAGGTCAGGCGCGGGATCCGTCCAGTCGCGCCAAGCCATCTCATGCGCATCGGGTGCCCTGAGGCGGAGGCCTGTCCCGGGAGCGGCCGTCGTCTCCATCAGCGCGCGCATCGCATCGATGTCGGCGCGGATCAGGTCCTCGGCGACACCTGCTGCGGCGGAGCGGAGGATAAGGCCATCCTCGCCCCCGGACGGCAGCAGGGCTGCGAGGCGGGCGCGCTCCTCCTGGGTCTTGATCTGGCGGGACATGTTGGCGCCGGGACGTCCGGGCGTGAGGATCGCGTAGCGGCTCTTGAAGAGGAGCCGGCGCGTGACCGGGGCGGCTTTCCCCGCCTCGGCGGCCGTCGTGACTTGAACGAGGAGATCGGCGCCCGGAGCGAGGCCTTTGGCATCGCGGAGGAAACCGGTTGAGCCGCCGCCGAGATCGACAACGACGCCACCTTGGCCCTTCAGCGTGCGTCCAACCCGGCCACGGAAAATCGCGCCGGGCTGGGCCGGGCCAAGCGCCTCGGGCGGGTCCACCAGGAGGTCGTCAAGTCGCCCGTCAACGAGGCGCGCGGCGATCGCACGGCCGTCTGGCAGTCGGTCGAGCGCGATCAGCGTCCCCTTCATGCCGCCGACCGATTGAGGCGGAGCGGATACCCCGCCGCAGAGAGGAGGCCGCAGGTCTCCGTCAAGGGCAGACCCACGACGCTTGAGTAAGAGCCGGAAATCCACGGCACGAAGGCGCCGCCGAGGCCCTGGATGGCATAGCCGCCGGCCTTGCCCTGCCATTCGCCGCTGGCGATGTAGCCTGCGATCTCCTCGGCCGAGAGCCGCTTGAGGCGAACCGCCGTCTCGACGGCGCGGCTCCGCACGGAGCCGTTCGCCGCGACCGCCACAGCAGTCGTGACCTTGTGGCGACGCCCGGAGAGGAGAGTGAGAAAACGCTCTGCCTCCTCCTGGTCCGTTGGCTTCCCGAGGATGCGGCGCCCAGCAGAGACGACCGTGTCGGCGGCGAGGACGATTGCATCGTCGGCAGGCTGTGCCTTCTCGGTGGCAAGACGCAATGCGTAGACGCGCGGGATTTCCCCCGGTCGCGGGGTCTCGTCGATGTCGGCGGGGCAGACCGCGTCGGGCACGATGCCCAATTGGCGCAACAGATCCCGCCGCCGCGGGCTCGCCGAGGCGAGGATCAGGCGCACTTTACTTAAAGCGGTAGTTGATGCGCCCCTTGGTCAGGTCGTAGGGCGTCATCTCAACCTGCACTTTGTCGCCGGCGAGCACTCGGATGCGGTTCTTGCGCATCTTTCCCGCGGTGTGGGCGATGATTTCATGACCGTTCTCGAGCTCCACCCTGAATGTCGCATTCGGCAGAAGCTCGGTCACGACACCTGGGAATTCAAGAAGCTCTTCCTTGGCCATGGTCTCTCCGATCTTCGTTTCGGGGATGCGCGGATATGGTCCACGCACTCGGTAAGTGCGCCCAAAAGGCCCCATTTTCAAGTCTCAGCGTGAGGTCTCGAGCACCGATACAAGCGTGAAGAGACGCCGCGCGGTCTCTGAATCGACCTCTGCGTGTGGCCTGAGCGCCTCCGTGAGGAGGCGTGCGCCCTCTGTGTGGATGTCGCGCCGACCCTGATCGAGCGCTTCGATCTCAGCCACCGGGGCTTTGCTCACGGCTGCGAAATAGCTTGCGCAGATCGTGTGATAGTCGCGGATCGCTTGGGCGAGCGGGGCGAGCGGCAGGTCAAACTCCAACGCTTCCCCGGCCGCTGTCGTGAGTGCGAACACAACCCTCCGGTTTCTGAGGGTCAGGCTCAGGTGAAACGGCCCGCCCGAGGGATCGGCCTTCGGGGCAAACGTGTTGGCCTCGACCAAGTCGAAGATCGCGATCCGGCGCTCCTGATCGAGTTCCGGGCTCGGCGCAGGCAATGTGCTCTCATCGAGGGAGACGGCTGCGAGGTGGGTCATTCCGCAGCCCCTGCGAGGCGGCGCGCAACGGAGCGCGCATGCCCATCGAGGCCCTCGATTTCGGCAAGACGGATCGCCACTGGGCCACTTTCCCGGAGGCTTGCGGGGCTCATGCGCGCGAGCGTGGTGCGCTTCATGAAGTCGAGGACCGAAAGACCGGAGGAGAAGCGTGCCGATCGTGCGGTCGGCAGCACGTGGTTCGGCCCCGCGACGTAGTCGCCGATTGCCTCGGGTGTCCCGGCCCCGAGAAAGATCGCGCCGGCGTTCCGGATCCGGGCGGCGAGCGCATCCGGGTCGCGCACAGCCAGCTCCAAATGCTCCGGCGCAATGCGGTCGGTGAGCGCCGCGGCCTCCTCCAGGTCACGGACGCGGATCACAGCGCCATTGTCCCGCCAACTTGCGCTGGCGATGTCGCGTCTCGGCAAGCTGGCAAGCTCGCGCTCAATCGCCCAAGGGACGGCCTCAGCGACAGCCGCGTCATCCGTCATAAGAAGAGCCTGCGCTGAGGTGTCGTGTTCTGCCTGTGCCAGAAGATCTGCGGCGAGCCAGTCGGGATCGGCACTGGCGTCGGCGATCACCAGAACCTCGGAGGGGCCCGCAATCATGTCGATGCCGACATGGCCGAAGACCTGGCGCTTGGCCGCAGCGACATAGGCGTTGCCGGGTCCGGTGATCTTGGCCACGGGTCGGATCGTCTCCGTCCCATAGGCGAGCGCAGCAACGGCCTGCGCCCCGCCGATCCGCCAGATCTCGGTCACGCCCGCAAGATGGGCAGCGGCGAGGACCATCGGGTTCAGAACACCCTCGGGCGCAGGAACTGCAATGGCGATCCGCGGCACACCGGCGACGGCCGCCGGGATCGCGTTCATCAGCACCGAGGACGGATAGGAGGCCAACCCCCCCGGCACATAGAGCCCTGCCGCCGCGACGGGCGTCCACCGCCAGCCGAGCTCCGCTCCCCCCGCATCGGTCCACCGCGCGTTCTCCGGCATCTGGCGCGCGTGGTAGGCGCGGATCCGCTCCGCCGCATGCTCAAGCGCCGCCCGGTCGACGGGGGCAAGGCCCTGCCACGCGGCAACCCGCTCGGCCTCCGAGACGGCGAGCGTCTCGGGTGTCAGCGCGAGGCGGTCGAAGCGTGCGGTGTAACGGATGAGCGCGGCATCGCCCCCCGTGCGCACGTCCTTCACGATCTCCGCCACTGCTGCCTCGACATCGGTCTGATCGTCGCGGCCATGGGCGAGCAGCGCCGCAAAGGCTTGCTCAAAGTCCTGATCGGTGGTGGTCAGACGACGGTGCATGGGGTCTCCTCGGCGCGATCCTTTACCGCGTGGCGAGGCCCATGTTCAAGATGCCAGTGTGCACCGCACCATCCGAGCGAAGGTTGCCTGCCTGAGCAGCGTCCGTTCGCCAAAGGGTCGCCCGATGCTTCGCAGCCGATGGTCTGCCGCGCTATGGGTCTCCAGCTCGGCGGGAAACAGCGTCGCACATCTTTGGCTGTCCGAGACAGGTCCTCTCATGCGACCCTCGACAACACCAATCTGGCCAGCACCGGACCCCGTCACCCACGTCGCTCTCAAGCCGGCCGCCACACGAAAGTCGGAGCGTGGAGCCCGCCCGACGACGCGTGCGGCGGCAGGACGAGAGCGCGTACCGTCCCGGCATCCGTTGCCAAAAGATGCGCTAATGGTTTGACCGGTACAAAAGAGTCCGTCGTGGGGGTCCCTTGGGGCTTTGCGCGTGCGGCTCTGGCGCATGCGAAGTGGACTGTCCATCTCGGTCTCGGCAACCGACTTTCGGCGACTTGAGGCCGTCATTGCCGACCGCAATGCGCCGCAGAAACATGTTTGGCGAGCTCGGATC
>JBCCWM010000394.1:0-4515 GCA_039193505.1 Pseudomonadota bacterium
CCGTCCATCTCCGGCAGCCGCGAGATCCCATGTCGCTGGAGGCAGCGGTGCAGAGAAGACCGCGTAAGGTGCGGGATTGTTGGCTGCAGAGCATAGAGGCCGTCGTCCAGCGGAAGCAGAGTGTGCCGACGGAAAGCAACGGCCGATGGCTCATTCCTCTTCGCCGAGACCTGTCGAACGCGGTTCCTTCGGCCCGGTCTTTCGATCCTCACCTGTCGCGCGCTTCCGCCACGTCGCGACCGTCTTGGGGTTGATGCCGAGCTCCCGGCTCAGCTCCGCGGTCGAAGCTTGCGATCGCTGTATCGCCGCTCTGACGGCGTGCGCGGTCGTGGCGCTGCCATGACGAACTTGGCCGATAGCGCTTCCTTCCATTCCAACGAATGGATCGCACCATCAAACCGCGGGATCAAACACCTCGTGGACTGAAGTACAGCGCCTGAATCCCTCGTGACCGAGCGGCGATGATGGCGTCTGGGTTTCTGAACCAGATGAAGGGCTTGGGGCTTTCGATGTGCTCGGCGACGCAGCGGTCGATGTCTGCCTGCAGATCGTGGAGAGAGTGAAACACGCCGTGCTTCGTGCGCCGACGAGTGAGCGTGGCGAAAAAGCCTTCGGCCCTTGTCCGGCAGTCGTTTGCCAGCAAACGATGCGAGGGAGCGTTCAGCCAAAACCTGGGGGGCGTGACGTGGAAGGTCCACGGCGGATGGCGTACCGGCACGTCCCGCGCCACTTCGGGCTTGTGGGCTGCGCCGGTGTCGAGGGTCGCTTGGACGGCCTTTTCTTGTGGGGATCTCGCGCTCGATCGCGTTGAGGAAGCGGTTGAACTCCTAATTCCAGGTCGCTGCATACTTCGGCCGACGGAGAGGACGGTCAGAGCGGCAAAAAGGGTGGTCGTGCCGTTGCTCTTGCAGCCATGGGTGGCGGTGCCTCGGTCCTTCTTTGGCGGCAGGCTGGGTTCAGTGCTGTCAAGTGCCTGGATCGGAGACGTCTCTTCGAGGCTGAGCACGACTGCGTGGGCGGGTGGCGTGAGATAGAGCCCAACGATGGCGTGCAGGTTCTCGGCGAGGGCGTTCGCAAGCTCACCGTTGGAGCGCTTGAAGCCCGCCGGCGATGCGGGGCGAGGCCGTTCGTCGGGCGATCCATCCATCCACTGGACGGCTCGCGTGTTCTCCTCGCCCGTCCAGATGCCATGCGGCGAGGCCGTCGGCCTTGGCCGTTGCATGCCGTCCGCTGCGGGCCTCGTACGAGGCGGCCTCGGCGTCGTCGCAACAACCTTCGCCGCGCGGTCGTTCGGAACCGGTGGCTGGCCTGGCGAACGCGTCTTGTCGCGCAGCAAGCCATCGACGCCCTCAGCCCTGAAACGCTCCCGACCACGCCAGAACCGCGTCTTTGCCGTTCGGGTCGCGGCCATGATGGCGTTCGCACCGGCGCCCTCCGCAGTCAAAAGCAGGATCCAGCAGTGCCAGACATGTGTCTGTGGCGTGTTGCGGTCGGCGGCCATTGGCTCAAGACGGCGTCGGTCGGCATCGTCGATCTTGATACCGTTGCGCAGGCCGCACACTCGCACGAACAGCGTCGAGACGGACTCTCCGTTCGGGACCCGTCCGACCCGGTCAAACCATTTGCGTTGTCGGCACCCTTCCGGTTCTGCGCACGCGCGCCGGACGCTTGGGGTCGCGTCGCCTCGCCGGGGGCGACCGACGCCTGGACGGCGGCCTGGCGTGCCCATAAGTTCAAGACGCATCTGCGAGGGGAGCGATGGGCGAAGCAACTGTGTCGGACCTCCGACCGGAGGAGATCCCGGGCGAAATGGCGCGGTTGAGCGCCCTCTTGACCGCGGCCAACGCCGCCTATCACGGTCAGGATGCACCGATTATGTCGGATGCGGAGTTCGACCGGCTCCGCCGCCGTCTGTCCGAGATCGAGGCTCTCTATCCCGAGCTTCGGCGCGCAGACAGCGCCTCGGGAACCGTCGGCGCGCCACCGGCAAAGGGGTTCGCAAAGGTCTCGCACCGCCAGCGTATGCTGTCCCTTACCAATGCATTTAACGGCGACGACGTTGCGGAGTTCGACCGCGGCGTTCGGCGCTTTCTGGGACTTGGGCCTGAGGACCCGCTGGCGATGACGGCGGAGCCAAAGATCGACGGCCTCTCCTTGTCGATCCGGTACGAGGCCGGGCATCTGGTTCTGGCGGCCACGCGTGGAGACGGGCACACGGGCGAAAACGTGACCGAGAATGTGCGCACTGTCGCGGACATTCCGGAAACACTGCCTGGAGCGCCCGAGGTTCTCGAAGTCCGGGGCGAGATTTACATGACCCACGCGGAGTTTCGGGCGCTGAACCAGCGGCAGACCGAGGCCGGTCAAAAAACCTTTGCCAATCCGAGGAATGCGGCCGCCGGCTCGCTCCGCCAACTGGATGTGAGCATCACCGCAGCACGCCCGCTCAGGTTTTTCGCCTATGCATGGGGTGAGATCTCCGGCCGCCTTGGCGCGACGCAGTCCGAAGCGCTCGCGCGGTTTCGCGGGATGGGCCTGCCGACCAACCCGTTGACACGACGCTGCGAGACAGTCGCGGATCTGTTGGCCCACCACGCGACGCTCGCCAAGGACCGCGCAACTCTCGGCTACGACATCGACGGAGTGGTCTACAAAGTGGACGATCTTTCGCTTCAGGCGCGTCTCGGCCTTCGATCGACCACACCCCGCTGGGCAATCGCGCACAAGTTTCGGGCGGAGGTGGCGGAGACCAGGCTCGAGCGGATTGAGATCCAGGTCGGCCGGACCGGGGCGCTGTCCCCTGTGGCACGGCTGACACCGGTGACGGTCGGGGGTGTTGTCGTCTCGAACGCAACGCTTCACAACGCGGACTACATCGCTGGGCGGGACAGCGAGGGTGCTCCGATCCGGGATGGGCGTGACATCCGCGAGGGCGATTGGGTTACAGTTTACCGGGCGGGCGATGTGATCCCCAAAATCCAGGACGTCGATCTCAGCCGCCGCCCCGCGGGCGCACGCGCCTTCGTATTTCCCACGCGCTGTCCGGTCTGTGGCTCCGAGGTTGTGCGTCCGGAGGGTGAGGCGGTGGCACGCTGCACGGGAGAGTTGATCTGCGCGGCGCAAGCGGTCGAGCGGCTGAAGCACTTTGTCTCACGCGCGGCCTTCGACATCGAGGGGTTCGGCGCCAAGCAGGTCGAGGCCTTCCACGCGCTCGGCTGGATCGCCGAACCCGCGGACATCTTCACGTTAGCCGACCGAGACCGGGCGGGCCAAAAGATGCTCCCAGCCGCCGCTGCCCTCCAACCGCTTGAGATCGGAGCTGCCGGTGTCTTTGAGGAGCGGCGTGGTGCCCTCGCGGAGATGATGCCTGGCAGTGGCCTCGGCGACACCGATGGCATCGACGCTTACCTGTCCGAGATCCAGCGCCGGGGGGAGACACCGCTCGCCGAGCTGCACGGCTGGGGGAAGCGGTCGGCCGAGAACCTTTTTGCAGCGATTGAGACGCGTCGGCGCATCTCGCTCACCCGTCTGATCTTTGCACTTGGGATCCGTCATGTGGGCGAAAGCTCTGCGGGCCTCTTGGCACGGAGTTACGGAACGTTCGCTGCGTTTCGCGCGGCGATGGAGGCCGCGCGCGCGCATGACGGGCCCGAATGGGCGGCGCTCAACGACATTGATGGTGTTGGCGCCGTCATGGCGGGCGCTGTGGTCGACTTCTTTCACGCTCCGGCCGCGCGGGCGGCACTCGATCGGCTAGTTGCGCATCTGGAGATCGAGGATGCCGAAGCCCCTGCATCCGAAAGCCCAATTTCAGGCAAGACCGTTGTCTTCACGGGCACGCTCGAGACCATGACCCGCGCCGAGGCGAAGGCCCAGGCGGAGGGGCTCGGGGCCAAGGTGTCGGGGTCGGTCTCGGCCAAGACGGACATTTTGGTTGCGGGACCGGGTGCTGGGTCGAAGCGGACAAAAGCGGAGGAGCTTGGCATCGAGGTTCTGTCCGAGGACGAGTGGCGGGCGCGGATCGGGTGAGCGGCGGACGGCCCGAGATCCTCTTCCCGCTTTTTGCCGATATCACAACGCTGGCCGGCATCGGCCCGAAGATCCGCACCGCGCTCGAGCGCCCGGGCCTGACACGACCGCGCGATCTTTTGCTGACGCTCCCCACCGGCGTCATCGACCGGCGACCGCGCCAGAGCATCGCGGATCTGGAGCTTCCCGCCATCGCGACGGTCGAGGTCCTGGTGGAGGCCCATCATCCGCCCCGCGCGAGCGGGCGACCGCACCGTGTCACCGTGCGCGATGCCCGTCACACCTTCCAGATCGTCTTCTTTCGAGCCCGGGGCGAGTGGGTGAAGGGCATGCTGCCCGAGGGGGCCAGGCGGCTGGTGTCCGGCAAGGTGGAGCTTTTCGATGGGATGGCGCAAATGCCCCATCCCGATCACGTCCTGCCCCTCGCCGAGGCCGAGGCGCTGCCAGCGTTCGAGCCGCTCTATCCCCTGACCGAAGGGGTCACCC
>JBCCWM010000395.1:0-4505 GCA_039193505.1 Pseudomonadota bacterium
CGACGGGCTCGGGACCAAGACCGACCGCCGGTGCGCGTCCCAGGCGCCTAGTGCCGAGAAAGCGATCGAGATCACCGCTGAGCAAGCGGCCTTCCTCAAGGGCTGAGCCCCTCCTCCCGGGAAAGGCACGTGGACGCAAGCGCGCCGGGCGACTTTCCTCGGCGTCTTCGTCGGCAACCACCTCAAATCTGTGGGCTAGCATGCCTCCGTGCGGCGGTCGGGACCTGTCGCTCCGACACCTTCGGCGTGCCTCTATATCTCCAGGCAGCCGGCGTCTGCCATCGGGTCTAGGACATTGGCGAAGGTCGCGGCGCTGCTCACCGACCTGCGACCGTCCGACCGCGCCCTCCACTTGCCGGTGAACGCCGTGCCCACCGACACCGGCCACGAGTTCTGCGGCACCAAGCACCACCCCTGCGAGCTCTCCCTCGACCTCAGTCGCCAGTGTCGCTCGGACCGATGGCGCGACACGGCCCG
This sequence comes from Pseudomonadota bacterium, assembly GCA_039193505.1. Lineage (GTDB taxonomy): Bacteria > Pseudomonadota > Alphaproteobacteria > Rhodobacterales > Rhodobacteraceae > Algicella. The sequence continues at coordinate 478 of JBCCWM010000395.1, forward strand.
TCGTCGAGCGCCGCCGGGCCAAAGTGCTACCACCCAAGGCGAAAGGCTTCGTCGAGCGCTTCAAGGGCGTTGGCCAAAGCGAGGTCTTCCGGTGAAGCTGCGTGAGACCTTCCATGGCATAGCCGAGACGGCGCCGTCCAACCTCGACACCTGCCGCAACCACGCCCCCCGAGCGCCCGATCCGGGCCACCGCAACCAGGGCACACGGCCCGGTGAAACAGCCAACTCTTTCGTCTGACAAAAGGGTTGGGTGGGCACACTGTGCTTTGCAGAGCCCTTGCGGTACCGCCGAGAAAATGGTCACTGGGACTCTAAAGCCATCTTTCGATTGACGGTGTTAGCGAAAGCAACAGTCTCGAAGCGGGGCATGGTGGACCACTCCAGATCCAAGTCTCCGCGCCATGCTCCGAGACCGGTATCGGTCGGTCGGCGCGGCGAGCGCGCTCGGCCCCTTCGTGCCGCGCAGCCGATGCGCGAGCGGATGGCACTCTGTGTCCTGATCGCTCCGCCAGCGCAGAGACTTGAGGCACCTATCCCGTTTTTTGGAGGCCGAAACCGGCGTCCGGCTCCACCGGTCAGGCGCAAAAGCCCCTCGTGGAGGGCGGCGCTGTGACCGACGCAACCTCGCTGCAGCGCCGCGCCGCCGATCCCGGAGCATCGAGTTGGGTCGCCGCAAATGCGGGCTCGGGCAAGACACGCGTTTTGACCGATCGTGTGGCCCGGCTGCTTCTCCGCGGGACTGAGCCGGACCGCATCCTGTGTCTGACCTACACAAAAGCGGCTGCCGCGGAGATGCAGACGCGCCTCTTCCGCCGCCTTGGAGACTGGGCGATGATGTCGGACGAGGCTCTTCGAGCGGCGCTCGCCGATCTCGGCGAACGGAGCGCCGCCGTCACCGATACGGACCTGACCCGCGCGCGAACCCTCTTTGCCCGCGCGCTCGAAGCGCCGGGCGGGCTCAAAATCCAAACGATCCACGCATTTTGTGACCGCCTGCTGCGCCGCTTCCCGCTCGAAGCCGGGGTGCCTCCGCTGTTTTCCGTGCTCGATGCTGAAGGGACGACAGACATGCGGCGGCGTGTGCTCGACGACATCGCCGAGGACGATCCGAGCTTTGCCCGTCTCGCAATCGCGCTCACGGCCAGTGATCCGATGCCCCTCCTCGAGGCGATCGAACGGCGGCGGAGCGACTTTTTGGATCCGGACACGCTCTCCCGGCGCCTTGCGGAGTGGGACCAAGCGGCGTCGCCGGAGCGGCAGGATGTGGTCGGAGCCCTGAATCCCGAGGACCGGTTTGCCCTCGAGCGCATCCTCTCTCAAAGCGCAAGTCCGCGCGAAAGAAGCCTCGCCGCGGCGCTCGCCGCGCCAACGACGGAGGCGCTGATCGATGTTTTGCTGAAAAAGGACGGCACGCCCTTCACACACCGTTTTCCAGTGAAGGCCACGCGCAACGCCCATTCCGATGTCAGCGATTGGATCGACACATTGCAGCATGCTGCGGTCAGCGCTTTGGACGCGCGGCGCCTCGCGCCGGTTCTCGAGCAAACGCGCCTGCTGCACATGTTTGCACAGAGCTATCTCGCGCGCCTGAGCGCAGCAAAGTCGGCCAGCGGTGTCCTCGATTTCGACGACTTGATTGTCCGAACACAGCATCTCCTGCGCGACGCGGAGGCGGCGGCCTGGGTTCAGTACCGCCTCGACGGCGGCATCGACCATGTTCTCGTGGACGAGGCGCAGGACACGAGCCCCGCGCAGTGGCGCGTCGTCTCGGCCCTGACGGAGGAGTTTTTTGCAGGGCTCTCTGCGCGCGAGACAGTCCGCACTGTGTTTGTGGTCGGCGACATCAAGCAGTCGATCTACTCGTTCCAAGGGGCCGATCCGCGCGCTTTCGATGAGATGCGCGCCCGCTACAGCGCCGTTCTCGACGCAGCGCTGATCGGCCTTGAGGAGTGCGAGCTGCTCTACTCCTTTCGCTCGGCGCCTCCGATCCTGAGTGTGGTCGACGCGGTCTTTGCACCCGGCGGCCCGCACGGTCTGGCGACGCCGATCACCCATCGCGCCTTTCACGTGGACAAACCCGGGCGCGTCGAGCTCTGGCCCTGGATCCATCCGCCCGACACGCCGGAGGATCCCCCCTGGGACGCGCCGGTCGACATGCCATCGCCAGATGCGCCGCGCCAGAAGCTGGCCGAACGCATTGCTAGCTGGGCAGAGGCGCTCCTCACATCGGGCCGAGCATTGCCCGGCACGGGGCGGCGGGTGCGCGCCTCCGACATTTTGATCCTCGTGCGCGCGCGCGGCGAGGTGTTCAACGCCGTCATCGCCGCGCTGAAACGCGTCGGCCTCGACGTGGCGGGCGCGGACCGGTTGGCCCTCAAGGACGATCTCGCCGCGCGCGATCTCCTGTCGCTGCTGCGGTTTCTAGCCTCCGAGGACGATGACCTCGCGCTTGCAGAGCTCCTCCGCTCGCCCCTTGGGAGCGTGAGCGAGGGAGAGCTCTTTGCGCTCGCCCATGGGCGGTCCGGGACACTCTGGCAAAGGCTTCGGGTGAGCGCCGACCACAGCGATCTCGCCGGGTGGCTCGGTGCGCTCCGCGACAGCGCCGACTTTGAGCGGCCCTATGAAATTCTATCGCGCACGCTCGGGGTTTTTGGCGGGCGCCAGCGGCTCCTCGCTCGTCTCGGGCCGGAGGCCGCCGAGGGGATCGACGCGCTTCTCGACCGCGCCCTCGCTTATGAGCGGAGCGAGGCGCCGACGCTGATCGGGTTTCTCGCCTGGCTCGACGCGGGCGATGCTGAGATCAAACGCGAGGCGGGCGGCGACGGGGGCGGCATCCGCGTGATGACGGTCCACGGGGCCAAAGGCCTCGAAGCGCCCATCGTGGTGCTGCCTGACACAGGTGACCCGCGCCTCGGTAGCAAGCGCGGACCGTTTCTGGACATGGACGGCACCCTCTTCGCGCGCCCACCGGCAAAGGAGACGCCTGCACGCCTCGAACGAGCCGTCGCAGCCGAGGACGCCCGTATGCGCGCCGAGCACTGGCGCCTTCTTTACGTGGCGCTGACCCGGGCGGAGAGCTGGCTCGTCATCGCAGGGGCGGGCGAGTTGAAGGAGCGCCCGGAGACGGAGTGGTACACGGCCGTTCGCGAAGCGCTCGCGCTGCAGGGCTCGATGGACGAGGATGGCACACTGACATTGGAGGCAGGCTGGGACGAAACGGAGGTTCCGACGGAGGCGCTCGGCCCTGCTGCGCCCGCGCCTCCGCCCTTGGAGCCCCTGCCGCCGCCGCCCGTCGCGCCGGCGGCGATCCTCCCCTCCTCCGTCGGCTCCCACGGCACCGGTGGCGACGCGCCGGAGGAGGCCCGTCGTCGGGGCATATGGCTCCACGCAGCGCTCGAGGCTGAGGGCTCGGCGGAGGACGCACTGCGCGCCCTCGCAGATCCACCCCCCGAGGCCGAGATCGGCGCCCTCGCAGCCGAGGCGTCGGCCGTTCGCGCTGCTCCGCACCTGGCCTGGATCTGGACCGCGACCGGCCACTCCGAAGTGCCGATCACAGGTCGTGTGTCCGCCCTCGGCAACCGCCCGATCCGAGGCCGGATCGACCGCATTCTGGTGGGCCCCGACATCTGGGCGATCGATTTCAAGTCAAGCCGCGCCGTCCCTGATCGCCCCGAAGACCTCTCGGAGGCGATCCTCGCTCAAATGGCCCTCTACCGTACCGCGCTCGCGGAGATCTGGACCGACCGGACGGTGCGCACGGGACTCGTTTGGACCGCTCAAACACGCTTCATGGAGGTGCCGCACGCGCTCGTGACAGCCGCACGAGCCCTAGAGCGGACCCCTACCGGTCCGGATCGCCGCCGCAACCGCAGGCGCTGAAGCGGTTAGCGCATTCGTCCGGCGTGAAGGCGTCGGCGATCCGGCCGATGGCGGAGCAGAGGCCCTCGGTGGTGGGCTCGGCGGCCTGTCGAAGAAGCGCCTTGGGCTTGGCGAAGGCGGTCCTCGACGGGGTTGACGTCCGGGCTGTC
>JBCCWM010000396.1:0-4457 GCA_039193505.1 Pseudomonadota bacterium
CATGATGCCATGGGTGCCGATGCCATCAGCAGTCAGAAGCACGATCCGAGCTCGCCAAACATGTTTCTGCGGCGCATTGCGGTCGGCAATGATGGCCTCAAGTCGCCGAAAGTCGGTTGCCGAGACCGAGATGGATAGTCCGCGTCGCATGCGCCAGAGCCGCACGCGCAGGGCCAAACCGACCACCTGATCTCCGCTGCCGCAGACCGGCCCTGACGGGCCGGAGCGCCTTGGCACGTGCCAGCTATTTGGGGAGCGCACGCGCCAAGGCGCTCGCCCCTGGCAACCGCCAGCCCTCAAACCAGAGTGGCTGGAGTTTGCGCCGCCATCGTGGCGGGATTTCCAGCCGTCATTGACACCTCGCCCATGAGCTGCGCCAAAGCACCGCGCCCACGGCAAACGCGCCGTCAACAGACGCCCCCTGGCCCCAGGTCGAGCCGCCCGGCATCGCCCCCGTCCGCACCGTGCAGGGCCGCGACGCGGACGTCGCGCGCCTGCATCATACCCTCTCAACCCATGGCGCCGCCGCCATCCTGCCCAGCAACCACCAGGGCGCCGTCCTCAAGGGCGCCGGCGGCATTGGCAAGACCACGCTCGCCCGCCACTACGTCGCCACCCACCGCACTGCCTACCGCGGGATCTGGTGGCTGCGCGCCGAGACCGAGGAGACGTTGATCGAGGACCTCTCAGCGCTCGCCGGCCACCTCGGCCTCCGCATGGACGACCACGCGACGCCGAAGGCCACGGCCCAGGCGACCGTGATGGCCGTCGCGCAGGCCCCGGACCCATGGCTCCTTGTTTACGACAATGCAGAGGCCGCGGCGGATCTCACCCCCTGGCGGCCGACGGGTGCTGCGGTCCGCGTGATCGCGACCAGCCGCGGCGGCCGCTGGGACGGCTATGCCGAGCATGCGACGGAGCGGCTGGCGCCAGAGGCTGCCACCGACCTCCTGCTGCAGGAGGCCGGGTGCGCGCAGGATCGCGACGGCGCGGCGGCGCTGGCCAACCGGCTCGACTGCCTGCCGCTGGCGCTGGTGCTGGCCGGCGCCTGGCTCCGCGATGCGCCCGCGTGCCGCTTCGCTGAGTATGCGGAGCGGATCGACCAGCTCCTGGCGCTGGAGCCGGCGGCGGTCGAGCTCAGCGACTACCCGCGGAGCATCGGGGCGAGCGTGCGGCTCTCGCTCGACGCGCTGGCGGCGAAGGCACCGGACGCCGCGTGCCTCATGCAGGTGCTGGCCCACCTGGCGCCGGACGACCTCTGGCCCGGGCTGATCACCCCGCTGGCGGAGAAGGACCCGGAGCACGAGCGCTACGCGCCGGTACCGGAGGCGCCCTGGTCCCTGGCCCGGGACGGCCACGCGGTTGACCGGGCGTTCTGCGCGCTGGTCCGCGCCTCGCTCCTGGAGCCGACGGTGCTGGAGGACGGGACCGAGACGCGGCGGATGCACCGGCTGACCGCCGCGGTGCAGCGCACCGTCGCGGCGGAGGGGGACGAGGCCCCCGACTGGCGCACCGTCGCGGCCGCAACCCTCGCCGCGGGGTATCCGGGAGGTGCGAACAGCCCACAGTACCCGGAGGATTGGCCGACCTGCGCGCGGCTGGGAACGCATGTCGCCGCCTTGGCTGAGGCACCGCCCGAAACCGCCGCGATGGAGTACCTGCTCAAGCAGGCCTCGGGCTATCTCGGCGAGCAGCGGCAGGATGAGACCGCCACCGCCTATGCCGAAACCTCGCTCAGGCTCAAAGAAGCACGCCTCGGGCCGAAGCATGAGACGGTCGGCATCGCCTGCAACAACCTCGCTGTCAGCTACTCGCGCCGGGGCCGGCTTGAGGAGGCTGAGCAGCTCGCCGCCCGGGCTGTCGCAATCGCCGAGGCCGGCGGCGCCTCCGACGAGAGCCGCGCGATCCGGTACAGCACCCACGGGATCATGGTGGATGATCTTGGCCGCAAGCTGACGGGCAGCGAGCAGGCCGAAAAACTCACCCTCGCCACCCGACGCTACCAACAAACCTTGGCGCTGAGCCTCCGCCTGCACGGCCGGCTAAGCCGCCCAGTCGCTGCCAACCTCAACAACCTGGCCGAGCTCCGCGCGTTTGAGGGCCGCTGGGGCGACGCGCTGCGCCTGCACGGCCGCGCGTTGGCCATCCGCCGCACTGTTTTGGCCGCCGAGGACCCGCAGCTGGGCGTGAGCCTTCACAATCTGGCCAGCAGACTGCTTCAGGCCGGGAGGGCGCGGGAGGGCTATCGCGGGGCCGGTGTCCTCGCGATGCTGACCGAGGCGTTGGCGATCTTCGAGGGCGCCTTTCCCGACAACCCCACCCATCCCGACCGCGTCTCGGCGGCTGAGTGGCTCGCCATTGCGCACCGCACGCTCCTGAGCCTCGGCCCCCGCCCTTCCCCGACGGCCCCGCGCCCGACGCGACTGAGATCGCGCGCCTCAGCACCGCCTACGCCCTCGACCCCGCACCAATCGAGGCCAACGCCCAAATCTTCGCCGCCCGCGCCCGCGCCTGGGAGGCCGACGGCACCGCCCTGCCCGGAGAGGCCGACCAAACCCGCTGAGCCCCGGTCCGCACGTTGTTCAGTCGCGCCATCCTCAAATGGGCGGACAAGAACGACGTGCATTGGCACAACATTGAACTCGGGGAACCGCAGCAGAACGCGTGCATCGAGAGCTTCAATAGGAGCCTCCGCGACGATCTGCTCAACGAGGACCTCTTCGACAGCCTTCCCGATGCGCGGCGCAAGCCAGGACGGTGGTGCCACGATCACAATCATGGACGCCTGCATTCCTCGCTCCGGACCCAAACGCTCACCCAAGCGCGCCGGGCGTGTGAGCAAACTGAGGGCTCTGCGCCCGGCGGGCTTGCCCAAACCAACCACGAGGACCACGAAAGCCACCTGGCGGACGCTTGTGCGGATTGTCTTGCCGGTACGACCCGATTTCCGTAAGCACTGCGCGAGCGTCGCGGCCACCAGGTCGACGCTGTAGGGATCCGGTCTGGTAACAGGCTTACCGAAGAAGCACGCCGCTTCGCCGCGCAAGTCAAGGTTCAGCACGATGCCGAACTCGTTGAGTCCGCCGGCCCTGGCGAGATCTTTGATCTGGATCTCTTCGACGATCAGCGCCCGCCCCCGACCACACGTGGTCGCCTGGCAGGCCAACCGGTCCGCTATTGCGTTGGAGGCCGCGACCTCTTCGTCGAACCGCTCTGCATAGCCCTTCGCGATTGGATCGGTCAGCGCGCGCTCTTCAGTGATAACCTTGACCTTCCCGCCAACATCCGGGCCATTGCGACCTGGAGTTTCCCCCCCCCTTTGAGTGGATGGAGGAGGAAGACCCGTGACGCGGAAGCGCTTTTCGGGAGAACCGATCATCGGCGCGCTGAACGAGAGCGAAGCCGGCGCGAAGACGGAGGAGATCTGTCGGCGTCACGGTATCGGGTCCGCCACGGTCTATGGCTGGCGGAAGACGTAGGGCGGCATGGATGCATCCGAGGCGAAGAGAGTGCGCGAGCTTGAGACCGCCAAGCTCAAGCGGATCGTGGCCGACCGGATGCTGGACATGTCGTCGATGATGGAACTGCTGGCAAAAAACCGATGACCCCCATGGCCAAGCGCAAAACCGTGGGGGTCCGATCGGCGAGATGGGCCCGAGCGAAGGGCGGGCCTGCCGGATCGTCGGGGCGTCTCGGTCGGTGCAGCAAGACCGCCCTCTCCCGAAGGACGATGAGACGGCCATCAAGCGCATGAGAGAGTTGGCGTCGGAGAACCGCCGTTGTGGCGACCTGCGCCTTCGTGCCATGCTGCTGCGGTAGGGCCCGGTCGTGAACCGCAAACGGAGACCCACCGGCCTGACGCCGAGCGGGGCTTACAGGTCCGCACCGAGAGGCGACGGAAGTTGCCGAGGCGGGATCGTGTCGCGCCTCAGGGGCCCGAAAGGCCCATGCAGCGGCGATCGACGGATGTCCTCGGCGACCAACCGTCCGATTGCTGACGGTTCCGGGTGCTGAACAGGGTCGACGACCACAGCCGGTTCTGTCCTGACCGGAGCGTGGACGTGTCGATCCCAGACGCCCGGGTGGCGCGTTTCCGCGACGACCTGGCGCTGCAGTTCGGGCTGCCGGAGGAGATCGTCCTCGACAACCGCCCCGAAGGCACCGGCAAGGCGATGGTCGACCGGTCCGAACGGCCACGCGTCCGCCTGCGGCTCATCGAGCCGGGACGGCCCGTTCTGACTGCCTTCGTAGAGAGCTTCGACGGGACGGTCCGCGACGAGCGCTTGGATCCGCACCGGTTCCGCTCCCACCGCCATGCCCGCGAAGAGATCGACCGATGGCGCCACCGCTCCAACGCCGAGCGCCCGCGCTCGGCGCTCGGACACTATCCCCAACGGAGGTCCCGACCCAAACCACCGCGCCAGCGCCTGAGCGCCCTTGCGGTCTCCACGCTCTCG
>JBCCWM010000397.1:0-4430 GCA_039193505.1 Pseudomonadota bacterium
GACGCAGGAGGCCTGGGCCCGATCCGAGTGTCCCGCCCCCGACGAGGGGGGCGACGTCCCACCGGGACGGAGGCCGATCGATCTCGCAAGAACGGGTGAGGCGGAGGGCGATCGATCTCGCAGAAACGGTCGGGGCGGAGGGCGATCGATCTCGCAAGAACGGGTGGGACGCAGGCGTGCCTGCCCACCCCGCAACCGACATTGGCCACGATCCGCCACCGAACACCACCATGAGGCGCGAGCCCCGCGACCTCGGAGAAAACCACGACCCCGGACCAACACCCCGCCCACCCCCCAACATCCCCCCAATCTGTGTACAGTCTTTAACTCAGAGCTAAGCCGAAGCGGCGACAACCGGACGGATGATCTTGTCTTGAGCGCGGAGCCACCGATCAATGCGCCCCTTTTTCTATGCTCTCTTTCTCTCCACAGCCTTCCTTTCTCCCGCGATTGCCGCGATGGATCGAGTTGAGCTGCCGGACATGGTGTTTTCGCCAGACGTCACCCTGACTTTGGTCAACGAACAGGCGACTGAAACGCTCGCTGTCAACGACCTTGAGGCCCTCGGCACGTACCGATTGGTGACGCCCACGCCCTGGCGCGACGAACCGGCGGTGTTCGAAGGCGCGCGGCTGGCCGATGTATTGGAGCGGGCCGGCCTCTCCGACCATCCGGCGGTGCGGATCACCGCGGAGAACGACTATGCAGTCACTGTGACGCGGGACGTTTGGACCACGTATGACGCGCTCCTCGCCACTCGCGTCGACGGGACAGCTCACACCAGACGCGCCCGCGGACCGCTTCAGATCGTGTTCGACATGCAGCGTGTCCCGGAGACCGGGCAGTCCAGCTTTGAGGGCAACTGGGTTTGGATGGTGGCCCACATAGAAGCCGTCAACTGAGGACCGCCCACCCCGGACCGAGACATGATCGCCTTCAGGATCCAACGCATTCACCGCATCGCGCGGACGGTTGCGGTCGCAATTGTCGCGATCACAGCCGCCGGTCTTGTCGTGCTTAGCGTCCGCTCCTTCGCGATCATGAACGACAGGACGGCCACCGATCAGCTACAGCGTCTGCGCGAGACGACCTTCGCGGTGTTCGATCTTCAGCGCGTGATCACGACGTCGGACGACTACGCTCGTGCGGCGGCGGACCCCGAACGGCCTGTTGAGGCCGCCTATCGAGACCTCACCACCGCCGTTGACCTTGTCTATGTCCGGATCGATGTGTTCGGAGCCCTCCTCCGCGAGATCGACAGCGAGACGGCGCAGCGACTCGCCGACACTCTCGACGGTTTCATCGAGTTCGCGGATGAGACCCTGAGGGAAGGCACCCCGGATCCGGCTGCCGTTCACAATGAGGCCCAGTCGCGTGCGCGCGCCATCCAGCGGGCCATCCTTCATTTCTACGACGAGGAGAACACGCGCTATGTCAAACACAAGGAGGACCAGCACCGCCTTCTCGCATTGATGACACTCGCAACGGCCCTCTTCATGCTGACGAGTGCATCGGTCGGTCTAAGCACCATTCGCTTCTGGCGCCGTGAGGCGATCAACCGGGTGGAACGCGAGCAGTCGGTCGCGGAGGCGAACTACTACTCGAAGCACGACCTTTTGACCGGCCTCCTCAACCGCGACACCTTCGCGGCGTCCGTCGACACGCTCATCGAGCGAACCTCGGACCTCGCGCTGATCATCGTCGACATCGACGCGCTCAAGGCGATCAACGATGTGCACGGCCAGTCGGCCGGCGATGCGCTGATCAAGGATGTTGCGCTCTGCCTCGAGGCGGAGTTTGCCGACGCGCGGGCCATCATCGGCCGTCTCGGTGGCGACGAGTTTGCCGTCGCAATGGCCACCCTCTCCGATCAGAGCGCTCTTCTGGAGCGGTGCCGACAGACCCTCGACACAATCGCCGCTCCCATTCAGTTGGGACCGCTGTCGATCCGCGCCACTGCATCGATCGGCCTCGCCATGGGCGTCAAGCTGGAGCTTGAGGGACCGGTGACGCGTTCCAAACTGATGCACTCAGCGGATCTGGCGCTCTACCAGGCCAAGCAGCGGGGCATGAGCCAGGTCGAAGCCTATGCGAGGCCCCTGGCAGAGCGTGTGGCAGCCCGAAAACAGCTTGAGATCGACTTGCCCCGTGGGCTCGCCCGGGGGGAGTTCTTCGTTGTCTACCAACCCCAGATGAACCTGGCCGATGGGGGCTTGCATGGCTTTGAAGCTCTCGTGCGCTGGCGTCGCAACGGCGAGGTCGTGCCGCCTGCGGGCTTCATTCCCGTTGCGGAGGAGACGGGTTTCATCATCGAGATAGACCTCTGGGTCCTCCGCACCGCCGTCGCCGAGGCAGCACGGTGGCACCGACACAGCAAGGATGCCCCACAGATCAGCGTCAACTTGACCGCCTGCCACCTCCAGGGCTCCACCATCGTCGATGCGGTGCGACAGGTCCTTTTGGTGACGGACCTGCCACCCGAACGGCTGACACTTGAGATCACCGAAAGCGTGAAGATCGACGACTGGGAGGCCGCACAGGCCACGTTCCGCGCGCTCTCGGAGCTTGGCGTTGAGCTGTCGCTCGACGATTTTGGAACCGGGTACTCGAATCTCTCCTATTTGCACCAGTTGAACGTCCAGGAGGTCAAACTCGACCGGAGCTTCCTGACCGAGGTCGAAAGCTCGCGCCACTCCCGCTTTATGCTGGACGGTCTGGTCGAGATGGTCGCCGCCCTCTCTATGCGCCTCGTAGTGGAGGGGGTCGAAGCCCCTGGGCAACTCTCGATCCTGCGCCAACTGAACTGCCACGTGGTGCAGGGCTACCTCCTTGGCGCGCCGATGAGCGCAGAGGAGGCCCGCGCACTCGCCACCTCTCCCGACGCCCATCTCAGGTTGTCGAGCGGGCTCGCCTGACACGGCACTGCGCCTTATAGTCCCGCGAAACGACTGGGAGGCAACTGTGAAACGATCGACCGTCAACGACATCCTCCGAGAAGGCGACGCATTCATTCGGCGCTTCGGCCACCTCCTGCCCCCCTTCGCATATTGGGCGCCTGAGGAGATCCGGAGCGAGCGCGGCGCAGAGATCCGCACGCGCGGCCTCGGCTGGGACATCACGGACTATGGTTCAGGCCGGTTCGACGAGATGGGCCTCTTTCTCTTTACGACACGGAACGGCAGTGTCGCCGACCTCACCGCCGGTCGGGGCATGCTCTATGCGGAGAAGATCATGATCAGCCGCGTCAACCAGCTCTCTCCGATGCACCGCCACAACCTCAAGGCCGAGGACATCATCAACCGGGGCGGCGGCACTCTGGTGATCGAGCTCTTCGCTCCGGCAGAGGATCTGACAATCGACCGAGAGGCTCCGGTCACCGTCACCACCGACGGTGTTGCGCGCACGCTGCCTGCGGGCAGCCGCCTGAGCCTCGCGCCCGGCGAAAGCGTCACGCTTCTTCCGGGGATCTGGCATGCCTTCTGGGCCGAGGGACAGGACTGTCTGATCGGCGAAGTCTCCACGGTCAACGACGATCTAACCGACAACGTTTTTGAGAATCCAATCGGTCGCTTCGCTGAGATCGAAGAAGACACCGCTCCAACGCACCTCCTGGTCGCGGACTACTGACGACCTGGAGACCTTGCGCAACTGCGCAGCCGCCAAAGGGCTCACCCCGACGTACACACTCTCAGGCAACCCCCTTTTGGCGTTTTCGACACCGAGGCGGGTGGAGAGGTTAAGCCACGCAGATCTGTTGAGACCGCTGGACGGCGAACGGTTGTGTTGACTGTTTGGTCGAACCTATCGGCCGGTTAAACCGACGTGCACAGATCGCCTCAACGGCCGGTCTCATGGTCCGATGACAGGCGCCGGGTCGGCCGGCCATTTGCGCCGCTCTAATCGGCGAAGGGCCGATCCCGCCGGAAGACCTCAGCACAGGATGCGCCCGACCGCTCTGAGGCGCAGACCGGCGCACGCCTCTGCCGAGAACATTGGGCTCTTCGGGACGGACGCCAGAGTGCCCGCTCGGAAAACGCCCCGTGCATCAACCCGCGATTGCAGATCTCGCACAACCCCAGCGGCGACCAGCATCCGCTCCCCGCCTCGTGCATGCACCTGCGCATTCCGGAGCATCCGGTCGCTTGTTCCGACGACATCCGGTCAGGCGTTCCGGGGTATCCGGTCACTCTGAGCACGCGCGTCTGAGCATGGTTTCCTGATCCCATCGCAGGCTTGAGCCGTCAAGCGCGGCGGGAGCCATGCGCGGCGCGGAGTGCGCCCCATCACGCTGACGTCGCCAGACGCGCATGGTGTGGTCCGGCGCGCATTCATGCGGGATCCCCTCCGTCACTGGCGTCGCGGATCTTTCGCAGGGAAGGGCCGTTCAGGGGCAGGCGGTGAGCGTTATGGATGAGCCTGTCCAGGATGGC
>JBCCWM010000398.1:0-4415 GCA_039193505.1 Pseudomonadota bacterium
ATCGCTGATCAAAAACCTCCAGATCCCGCCGAAGATCTGTCCAATCGAGATCCGCTCCTCAATAGCAGCGGCGAGCACGAACACATTGAGGCCCACCGGCGGCGTAATCAGCCCGATCTCCAAAAGCTTGACGATGATGACACCGAACCAGATCAGGTTGAACCCATAGCTCTCCACCATCGGGATCATAAGCGGCAATGTCAGAACCATGATGCCAATTGGGTCCAGAAACATGCCAAGAACAAGATATATCAAACACACCATTGCAATGAACACCCAAGGGCCGATATCCGATGCCCCCAGGGCGTTGACGAGGTCATTTGACAAGCCGGTGAGCGCGATCAGCGTCACAAAGACCTTGGCGCAGGCGGCAATGAAGAAGATGCCGCCGGTCGTGCTCGCCACGTCACGCAGGATCGGAATGATGTCTCGATAACTGAGTGAACGGCGCGCGAACCCAAGAAACACCGCGAAGATCAGCGACAGCGCCGCAGCTTCTGTCGCAGTGAAAACCCCGCCGTAAATCCCGCCGATTATGAGAACAAAGAGCAGGAAGGCCGGCCATGCCCTCAGGAGCGACATGATTTTGTCGTGCCATGGGTAGTCATCGGCACGGATCGGGGCGATCTCGGGTGAGCGTTTAACCCAGATATAGATCACGAGGCCGTAGCCGAGCAGGGAGATCAGACCGGGGAGTATTCCAGCGAGAAAGAGCTGAGCGATCGAGGTTTCTGTAAAGATGGCGTAGATGATGAACAGGATCGAAGGAGGGATGAGGGAGCCGAGGGTTCCCCCCGCCGCGACGCTGGCCGTCGCGAGCCGTTCGTCATAGTTGAGCTTCAGCATCTCCGGTGTGCAGATGCGGCCCATGGTCGAGGCGCACGCGATCGATGACCCCGAGATCGCCGAGAACCCGCCGCAACCGGCGACGGAGGCGATGGCGACGCCCCCGGGCAAGCGCGCCAGCCACATACGGGCCGCGGCATAGATTTCCGTCGTTATGCCCGCACGCTCCGCCACCGCGCCCAGGGCGATGAAAAGCGGGATCATCGACAAATTGTAGGAGTGGATGAGCTCGAAGGTTGCGGAAAACGAAATCTGCAGCGTCCGCGCCAACGCACGATCCGGCACAAAGCTGCCGCTTCGAAAGCTGAAGACAAGAAAGAGGGCAATCACGGCCACGCCGCCAATGGCCCAAGCAATGGGCACACGGATCGCAAGAAGTATCAGCACAGTCGCGCAGGCTATGTAGCCGATCAGGGTGACGTCCATTCAGGCACTCACAATTCGGCAGGGGCTGGCTGGCCCGTTACAGCGGCGCGCAGATCAACAAAGAATATTTGGATCATGCGGACCAGGACAAAGCTGAATGCCACAAAGTAGGCAGCGCGACTGATCCACTTTGGAATCAGGAAATCCCCGCCGTGATGCGCGCCGTTGCCCCAATTGTTGAGGAACTGCTGCCACCCGGCGACCACAAGCGTTGTCACGATCACAATCCCGACCAGAGCGGCAAAGGCCGCAATCCAGCGGTTCGCGGCGTCGGGAAAGTGGTTCGCAAAGAGATCGATCGCCACATGAGCGCGCCGCGAGGTGGCCGCGGACAGTGGAAACAGGATCGCGGGCACCATGAGCTCCCGGACAAGGATGATTGAATCGGGAACTGCAAACGCAAAGATCTCGCGGGCGCAGACCGTCACAACGATAAGAAGACAGAGCAGCGCAACAGCGATTGCGCCAAGCGTGTCCAACACCAATTCGGTTCTTTTCAACATGGCTGCGAAGCGCCGCGCGGGTCGTCGCGCAGCGCCCTGTCGATCTTAGCTGCGCACCCAGGGAAAGCCCTCGGCGTCGAGGACCGCTTGCCATTTCTCCACGTAGCCGAGGAACTCGTCATAGACCGCCTGACCGTCGAGCCCGGTAGCCTCCGCATCCGCAAGCCACTCTTCAAGGTTGGGCTGCATGGCCACTTGCATGGCCTCTTGCTCCTCTGCGGTGAACCTGTGGTCCTGAACGCCGGCCGACTTCATGGCCTCGATCGCGGCGACATCTGCGGCCTCCAGTTGCTCGCCGTAATAGTCTGCCATGCCCGCAGCGGCGTCCATCACGCCGGCTTGCGCCTCGGGGCTGAGGCTCTCGAAGGCGTCTTTGTTCATCACGGTCAGAACAACGGTTGTCGCAGGCAGATCGAGCGGTGCCATCGTGGCGAGCAACTCGTGCAACTGTGTCGCCACAGCAAAGTAAGAGAATGTGACCGTGCAGTCGATCAACCCAGTCTGCATGGACTGGTAAACCTCGTAGATCGGCATATCGACCATATTGCCGTCGAAGCGACCGAAGAGTTCGCTGGTCGTGCCCGTGTTGCTGATCTTGACGCCGGCGACATCGGCCGTCGTGCGGATCAAGTCGTTGTTGCAGGCCAAGAGGCTCGGCGGCAGGCTGTAGGCGTTGAGATAGACGAGCCCCTTCTCGGCCATCCGCTCCTTGATTTGCGCATTGTTGGCAAAGAGATCGTCGAGCGCCTTCATCATCACCCAGGGTCCCGCCGGGGGCATGGGTTGGCCGCCGATGTTCAGCTCCGGCATCTCGGACTGCGCATAGGGACCGACGACGACGCCCATGTCGGCCACGCCGAGACCGATCGAGTCCACGGCGGCCGTCGTCTTAAAGAGCGCCCCGCCCCAGTTGTTCTCCACCCGCACGGCGCCGTTCGTGGCACGCGCGAGCTGCTCGCTGAAATAGTTGACCGCCGCCGCGCGAACACCGCGGTTTGGCCCGGGGTCGTTCGCAATCAGGACCATCTCGGCCTGCGCGCCGACGGAAACGGCGGACACAGACGTCACGAGCGCTGCCACGCTGAGCAAACGGTTCATAGCTTTCCTCCCTCGGGTGGTCCGCTCTGCAGCGGATCCTACCGATAAAGATAGCATATGAATGATTAGCAAACAACTTATAATTATATGAACAGTGCTAAGGCCTTCCGTATTGCGCCATTTCAATCGCAAGCCGGGCTTTGGCCGTTTCAAACTGCACCGCCAGGGTGTCGACGAGCTCGGCCGTGGTCATCACATGGTCGATGGCGCCGATGCCTTGGCCGGACCCCCAGATCTCTTTCCAGCTTTTGGGCTTCTGGCGGTCTTCCGCGAAGTTCATCTTTGTCGGATCCGACTGCTCCAAGTTGTCCGGGTCGAGTCCTGCGGCAGCAATCGACGGCTTCAAGTAATTTCCGTGCACGCCAGTGAACAGGTTCGAGTAGACGATGTCGTCGGCGCCGCAATCCGCAATCATCTGTTTGTAGTTCTGAGCGGCATAGGCTTCCTGCGTCGCGATGAAGGCGGACCCGGCGTAGCCGCCATCGGCCCCCATGGCGAGCGCGGCGAGGATCGAGTCCCCCTTTGCGATGGCCCCGGACAGATAGAGCGGACCGTCGAACCAGGCCCGGATCTCCTGGATCAGCGCCAGGGGGGAGAGTGCGCCGGCATGCCCGCCCGCCCCTGCCGCGACGGCCACAAGCCCATCCGCGCCCTTCGATATGGCCTTGTTGGCAAACCAGTTGTTGATCACGTCATGGAGCACAATGCCGTTGCCGGACTGCGCGGCCTCATAGACGTCCTCGCGCGCGCCAAGCGAGGTGATCCAGATCGGCACTTCAAGGCGGGCCGCAATCTCGACGTCGCGGTCCAGACGAGCATTTGACTTGTGGACGATCTGATTGATGCCAAAGGGCGCCGCGGGCCGATCGGGGTTCTCCTGGTTGAAGCGGTCGAGCTCTTCCTTGATGTGGATGATCCACGCCTCAAGGCTCTCTCCGTCCTTCTCTCGGGCATTGAGCGCGGGGAAGGTCCCGACGATCCCCGCCTTGCACTGTGCGATGACGAGCTCCGGGCGGGAGATGATGAAGAGGGGGGCCCCGATCAGGGGCAAGCGCAGGTTCTGCAGGATGGCGGGGAGTGTCACGGTGCCGTCTCCTTGGGCTGTTGCTTGACCGCGCCAGCCGCGTGCAGCGCAGCGATGTCGGCCGCAGTGATCCCGAGATCTGCGAGGATGACGTCGGTTTGAGCGCCTGGACCGTCGGGCTGCGTGGGCTGCGTGGGCTGCGAGGTTTCGCTCTGGCCGAAGCGCGGCGCAGGCATGGGCTGGTCGGGGCCCGTCGGCGCAAAGGCATGCCGGGCCAGATTGTGCGGATGGTCCGCCGCTTCCGCGGGGCTGAGAACCGGGGCGAAACAGGCATCGGTCCCTTCGAGACGCGCAACCCAATGGCTGCGAGGCTGCCCACGGAAAGTCTCTGCCAGTATGCCGCGTATCCGTGACCACTGGGCCCGGTCCGCGCGATCTCCGAGCGTCGCTTCGTCGAGCTGGAGGAGCCGCAGGAGCTCGGCCCAGAAGCGCGGCTCAATGGCCGCGATGCTGACCCA
>JBCCWM010000399.1:0-4410 GCA_039193505.1 Pseudomonadota bacterium
ATCAACTGGCCGAGCGCCGAGACGGCGCGTCCCGGCAGCGCCCGGTCCCGAACCGCGATCCGCGCCCCGTCGAGAAGGCTGACCCCGTTCTCGCGCGCGATCTGGTTGATCGTCGCCTGTGCCTTGTCGCCGAGGCCCCGCTTCGGCGTATTGACGATCCGCTCAAACGCGAGCCCGTCATCGGGCGAGACGACGACGCGGAAATAGGCCATCGCATCGCGGATCTCGAGCCGCTCGTAAAAGCGCGGCCCGCCGATCACGCGGTAGGGGAGGCCGATCGTCAGGAACCGGTCCTCGAAGGCGCGCATCTGGTGCGTCGCGCGCACGAGGATCGCCATGGTGTCGAGGCCGAATGGATCGAGGCCGCGAGTGCCGTTTTGGAGCGCCTCGATCTCTTCGCCGATCCAGCGCGCCTCCTCCTCGCCATCCCAATGGCCGATCAGGCGGACTTTCTCGCCGCCATTGGCCTCAGTCCAGAGGGTCTTGCCGAGACGGCTCTCGTTCGCTGCGATCACGCCCGATGCGGCCGCGAGGATATGGGGGGTCGAGCGATAGTTCTGCTCCAACCGGATGACGGTGGCGCCGGGAAAATCCTTCTCAAACCGCAGGATGTTGCCGACCTCAGCGCCCCGCCAGCCGTAGATCGACTGGTCATCGTCGCCCACACAGCAGATGTTCTTGTGAGCGCCGGCCAAGAGCCGCAGCCACAGGTATTGGGCGACATTGGTGTCCTGGTACTCATCGACCAGGATATAGCGGAACCAGCGTTGATACTTCTCCAGCACATCTTCTTGGGTCTGGAAGATCGTCACGACATGGAGGAGGAGGTCGCCGAAATCGACTGCATTGAGCGTGCGAAGCCGCGCCTGATACTGCTCGTAGAGCTCCGTGCCGCGGTTGTTGAACGCGCCCGCCTCGGAGGCTGGCACCTTCTCCGGCGTCCAGCCGCGGTTTTTCCAGCGATCGAGGAGGCCTGCAAGCATCCGGGGCGGCCAGCGCTTCTCGTCGATGTTCTCGGCGACGATCAACTGCTTCAAGAGGCGGAGCTGGTCGTCGGTGTCGAGGATCGTAAAGTTTGACTTGAGCTCCACCAGCTCCGCATGGCGGCGGAGGAGCTTTACGCAGAGCGAGTGGAAGGTGCCGAGCCAGGGCATTCCTTCGATCACGCCGCCCACCAGCGCGCCGATGCGCCCCTTCATCTCCCGCGCGGCCTTGTTTGTGAAGGTCACGGCCAGGATCTCGTTCGGGCGTGCCTTGCCGGTGTTGAGGAGATGCGCGATCCGGGTGGTCAACGCGCGTGTCTTGCCTGTCCCAGCGCCGGCCAGGACCAGAACCGGTCCGTCGAGCGCCTCGACCGCCGCGCGTTGGTCGTCGTTCAGCCCGTTGAGATAGGGCGCCGGGCGCGCGGCCATGGCGCGGGCGGAAAGGTTGTCTTCCGCCCAGCCTTCGAAATCCGCCGCATCCTCGGTCGACCACCCAGCCATCCACAAGATGTAGCTGACCATCGCCCAAAAGGAAAGCATTTGTTCCGTTTGTGTTCTTTCTCGCGGCCCTCGGACACGTCAAAGTGGTGGCACCCCGTGCACCCTTTGACTACGGTGGCGCCAACGCCCCACGCCACGGACAAAAATGCTCGAGCCCCGGCGCCGCATTCTGGTTCTGTTCGCCCACCCGGCGCAGTCGCGCTCGGAGGTCAATCGGCCTCTGGCGCGCGCGACGCGACGGCTCGAAGCGGTGACCTTCGTCGATCTGTACGCGGAGTACCCGACGCTGGACATCGACATCGACGTGGAGCAGGAGCGGCTTCTCCGCCACGATGTGCTGGTCTTCATGTGCCCGCTCTACTGGTATTCCACGCCAGCCATTCTGAAGGAGTGGCAGGATCTGGTGCTCGAGTATGGCTTTGCCTATGGCCCGGGCGGCGCGGCGCTCGCCGGAAAGCTCTTTTTCCTGGCGCTGACCACCGGCGGGCCGGAGCGTGCCTATGGGCCGGAGGGCTACAACACTTGGCCGCTTCGCGATCTCCTCCGCCCGTTCGAGCAGACCGCAAACCTCTGCCGCATGACCTACCTGGCGCCCTTTGTCCTCCATGGCGCACGCCACGCCGCGGAGGAGGGGCGGGTCGGCACGCATATCGCAGAGTGGCGGCGGCTGATTGCGGCGCTCGAGGAGGGCCGCCTCGACATCGACGCAGCGCGGACCGTGGATCGGCTCAACGCCGATCTCGACCTCTTGCTGGCGGAGGAGGGGTAGTTGGAAGGGATCCTGTTCCAGGCAGCGATCTACCTCGCGGCTGCCGTCCTCGCCGTGCCGCTGGCCAACCGCTTCGGCTTTGGCTCAGTCCTCGGATACCTCGTGGCGGGGGTTGTGATCGGGCCCTTCCTGGGCATCGTCGGCGCCGAGACCCAGGACCTCCAGCACTACGCCGAGTTCGGCGTTGTCATGATGCTCTTTCTCATCGGGCTGGAGCTTGAGCCGAAAACGCTCTGGGCCATGCGGGTCCGGCTTGTGGGCCTCGGCGGGCTGCAGATCGCGCTCACGGCGCTCGCGGTTATGGGGGTTGGTCTGTTCCTTGGGCTCGAATGGTCAGTCGCGCTCGCTGTGGGCCTCGTCCTGTCGCTCTCGTCGACGGCGATCGTGATGCAGACGCTGTCGGAGAAAGGCTGGACTGGGACCGAGGGGGGGCGGAGCGCCTTCTCGGTCCTCCTGTCCCAGGACATCGCTGTGATCCCGATGCTGGCGCTGATCCCGCTCCTCGCCCTGCCGGAGTTCGCGCCCTATGCGGGCGTTGAGCTCGTCGACGGTGCCATGACCCGGGTCGAGGCCCACACGGACGAGCACCATGGCATGAGCCTCGTCGAGGGCCTCCCGGGGTGGGCGGTCACGCTCGTCGTCCTCAGCTCGGTCGTCGTGATCGTCCTCGGCGGTCACTACCTGACACGCCCCGTTTTCCGCTACATCGCCTATGCCAAACTTCAGGAGATCTTCACGGCAGCGGCCCTCCTGCTCATCGTCGGGATCGCACTTTTGATGTCGCTTGTCGGCCTCTCGCCCGCGCTCGGCACGTTCCTCGCCGGCGTGGTTTTGGCCAATTCCGAGTATCGCCACGAGCTCGAGGCCAATCTTGAGCCCTTCAAGGGCCTGCTCCTCGGGCTCTTTTTCATAACGGTGGGTGCGGGCGTCGACTTTGAACTGCTCGCAAACGAAGCCGGCATGATCCTGGGGCTGGCGCTCGGGCTGATGCTGCTCAAGTTTCTGCTTCTCTATGGCCTTGCCATTGCGTTCCGGATCACCGGAGAGGCGCGCTGGCTTTTCACCCTCAGCCTCTCTCAGGCTGGGGAGTTTGGGTTCGTCCTCCTGTCCTTTTCCACTCAAAGCAACGTCATACCCGACACTCTCGCGGCGCCGCTGAACCTGATCATCGCCCTCTCGATGCTCGGAACGCCCGCGCTCTTCATCTGCTTCGAGTGGCTCTGCCGGCGGATCGAGGCACCCGAGGCGCATGAGCCCGATGACATCAGCGACACGGGCACCGTCATCATAGCGGGCCTCGGTCGCTTCGGTCAGATCGTCAACCGCATGCTCCTCTCGCAGGGGCACAAGACCGTTGTCCTCGACTACCACCACGAGCTGATTTCAGATCTGCGGAAGCTCGGGATTGAGGGCTACTTCGGCGACCCAAGCCGACCCGAACTCCTCCTCGCGGCTGGGATCCGTGACGCCAAGGTGCTGGTCGTCGCCCTCGACGACCGCAAAAAGGCTGTCCAGATGGTCCGCTATGTGATGCGGGAGTTTCCGGATGTGAAGATCGTGGCCCGCGCCTACGACCGTCTGCACACCTACCAGCTTTATGCCGCTGGGGCGCGCGACATCGTCCGCGAGACGTTCGACAGCTCCGTTCGCGCGGGGCGCTACGCTCTGATGGCGCTCGGCCACCATCCGCTCGACGCGGAGCGTGCCGCGAGGGTCTACACCCGACAGGACCGAACACGCCTCAAAGACCTCGCGCAACTCTGGGACCCTGCGATCTCACCCTCCGAGAACGAGGCCTACATGCAGCGCACGCGCGAGATCAACGCCGAGCTCAACGCATCGATGAAGGGCATGCGCACGGCCTTCCACGATCAGACTGAGCGTGGCTGGACGCCACCTCCCAAAGGCGGCAAAGCCAAGCCCGAGCCTCCCACGTCGGAGGCTGCCGAGTAAGCCGTTTTGTCCTTGCGGGCCGCGCGCAATCTCGTATAACCCGGTGGCGTGGTCGAGCGGGCGTAGCTCAGGGGTAGAGCATTACCTTGCCAAGGTAAGGGTCGTGAGTTCGAATCTCATCGCCCGCTCCACGAACGAAAAGCTATAAACAATCAATTGCTTAGTCTCTCTGCTATCATTGTTTCAATCAAATATGTGAGACGA
>JBCCWM010000400.1:0-4395 GCA_039193505.1 Pseudomonadota bacterium
GAAGCGCACCGTCGACCAGCAGGATACCCAGACGCTCCACCGCGCGCGGCGGAGACGGGTGCACCACCGCATGGCGACAGTTTGCCCTGCGTCTCGACCGCGGCTTTGCCTTTGGGACGTCGATCGCCAGGGCACGGCGAGGGGTCCCGGAGATCTTCGGCGACGTGTCAAACGAGCCGTCCGAGCAGGGCGGGGTGATGCTGGCTCCGGTGCTTGGCGATGCTCAACATGGTCTCTTGTCACTGCTGGAATGCCGACATGGGACGAGACTGAGCCGAGCGGCACAGTGCCTGCCGTTCCTGAACGCCTTACCGTCACCGATTGCAGCGCCGATCGCCGCCGCAGTCTTCGGGTCGACGCCCTCGATCTGAGCGGTCCGCTGACAATTCGGGCTGGCCTTGAAGACGGCAGCGATCTTCTTGTCGAACTGAGTGATCCGTCGGTCGAGATCGCAGCGGAGATCCCAGAGCTCTGCGATGGCGTCGCGCGCCAGCTGTGGAATCCAGGACATCTTGATCGCGGTCGTGGACGGGCTGAAGGGCTTTCCCGAGCTGGTCCACTCCGCCTTTTAGAGACGACGGTGCAGACCTGCGTCGTCGATCTGGTCCGCATTCGCTGAACTTCTGCTCTTGCAAGGATCACAAGGCAGTCGCCGCCAAGCTCTCGAGGTCGACGGTGCCGAGACCGTCGAGGCGGCCCGCTGGAGGCCTCCGATCAGATATGGGGCAAGCAAAATTCGTCGATCGCCCTGGCCCGGCGGCGGGCGTCGCAGGTGATGATCCCGGGGAAATCGATCCACTGGATCGATTTCCGGTCCCTCGAACTTGCCTTGAGCCCGAGCATCCGCCGGGTGTGGGCTACACGACGAACGCCAATGAAAGCCTGAAGCGGGCAATACAGCTGTCGATCAAGACACGCGGCTCGTTTCTCTCCGAGGACGCTGCCGAGAAGCTGATTTACCTCGCGGTGCGGGGCCACGAGACAACATCGAGAACCGTCCGAGAGTGGCTGACGGCGGTGAACCAGTTCGCCATCATGCTCGCGGGTCGTTTCTCGCCACCGGGCGGGTAAGGACAGTCGGAGCGGAAGCGGGCCGGGCGGCCGATACACAGAATTCCTGACACTCCTAGGTCAGGAGCACGCGATCGCCCGAAAGGCCGTGGCCAGGCGCCTGAGAACGAACGGGAGTCGCCCTCTGCGCGGCACACCTCGCGCGCCGATGGCCGCCACGTTCACCGAATCGCGGCGACCTGTTGGACCGTCGACTGCCGCGCCCGACACATCCGGCGGGCCGACATTTCGCTCGCCGGTGTCGCGCGAACGGGTGGCGCTCTGGGGCTCGCTCCCGACCGATGCGGGCTGGCTCTGCTTCGCCCTTGAGGACATGGCGACTGTGTGCCTCGCTGGGGGGCGATGTCGGACCGTCCCGAAGCCGAGCCGGCCTTCGGCGCAGCGACCGCGCGGTGACCATGGTCATCGGCCACAGGCACCCGGCACTGTGGCTCGGTCGTCATCGCCACCGTGGCTTCCGAAACGCCTGCGGCACCCACCGCACGCTCCTCGACCTCCAGAAAACGCAAGCCTCGATGAGCCGCAAGGGCAATCGAGGGCGTCTTCACCTCACCAAAGACCGAGTTGGTCCACCGAACCAGGGTCCGACCCAACCGCCAAGCAATGGCAGCCCTCTTCGAGTACATCGAGATCTTCTCCAGCAGCCAACGCCGAGCATCGGCGACCGGCCACCCGCACAAACGCGTCTGCACATGCAGCCCGAAGCTGCCGCATGATCCCCGGGTCCGGGTTTCGAGGGCAGCCTCAGTTTAGGTCTACGAACCTTAAGCGCACCGGACCGCCGTTTCGAGAGAGCAAAGTGCTGGTGGCCTGCCAGGAGCGCGTCTGGTCGCCCGTGAAAGCAGCAAGGTCGTGCACCTTGTTCAGGATTTTGGCTGACGTGAACCACGTGACCCTAAGCATGAGACGCGACTTTGGGACGTGCGATCGACGGCAGCGTCCATTTTGGTCGGCAGACCGGAGCTTCGGCCGACGCGGTCGACCCGCACCCACCCTCCTGTGATCTTCGGAGGTCGGGCATCTGAGCGGTGCGCTCAGCGTCTGTGGATTGGTGCGGCACATCGGTGGCCTGCACCCAGCGTGCTTGCGACACGTGCGACGCAAACCTTGAGCTGCTGCGGGGAAACCGGTGGTCCCCACAAGCCACCTCTGTGGTTCAGGCCCGCTTTCGCGGCGGCATCAGATCGGTGATGGTGCCCTCGAACATCTCGGCCGCGAAGTTGACCGTCTCGGACAGGGTCGGGTGCGGGTGGATGGTGTGGCCGAGATCGACGGCATCTGCGCCCATCTCGATGGCAAGCGCGACCTCGGCGATGAGATCGCCCGCGTTGGTCCCGACGATGGCCGCACCAATCACGCGGTCGTCCTCGGGGTCGAACAGGAGCTTGGTGACGCCCTCGGAGCGGCCGTTCGAGAGCGACCGGCCCGAGGCGGCCCAGGGGAAGACGCCCTTGGCGTACTTTATCCCGTTGGCTTTGGCCTCGGTCTCGGTCACGCCGGCCCAGGCCACCTCCGGATCCGTGTAGGCCACGGACGGGATCACGCGGGCGTCGAAGCTCCGATTGTGGCCGGCGGCGACCTCCGCTGCGACCTTGCCTTCGTGAACGGCTTTGTGGGCGAGCATCGGCTGCCCGACGAGATCGCCGATGGCGAAGATATGGGCCTGACCCGTGCGCTGCTGCGCGTCGACGGCGATGAAACCACGCTCATCGACGGCGACACCGGCCTTCTCCGCATCGATCAGCTTGCCATTCGGGCGCCGCCCGACGGCAACGAGCACACGGTCGAACGTGTCGGTCGATGTCGTGCCATCGGTGCCTTCGAACGTGACTTTGAGCCCCTTCTTTTGGGGCTCGACCGCAGTGACCTTGGTCTTGAGAAGGATGTTCTCGTAGCGCTTCGCGATCCGCGTGTGGAACGGCTTGACGATGTCTTTGTCGGCGCCGGGCATCAACTGGTCCATCAGCTCCACGACAGTGATCTTGGAGCCGAGCGCGTCGTAGACGCAGGCCATCTCGAGCCCGATGATGCCGCCGCCGAGGATCAGCATCTTTTTGGGGATGTCGCGGAGTTCGAGCGCGCCGGTCGAATCGATCACGCGCTCATCGTCATGCGGGATAAAGGGGAGCGTCACAGGCTCAGAGCCGGCAGCGATAATGCACTGATCGAAAGAGACGGTCTTCGGCCCCTCGGGGCCCTCCACGGCGATCATGTTGGGGCCCGCGAACTTGCCCGTGCCGCGGACGACGGTAACTTTGCGGCCCTTGGCGAGGCCGCCGAGACCGCCGGTCAGTTGGCCGACGACGCCGTCTTTCCAGGTGCGGAGCTGGTCGAGATCGATTTTGGGCTTGGTGAACGAGATGCCGTGACCGCCCATCTCCTCAGCTTCGGTGATGACCTTGGCGGCGTGGAGGAGGGCTTTGGACGGGATGCAGCCGACGTTGAGGCAGACGCCGCCGAGCGCTTCGTCGCGCTCGATGAGGATTGTCTTCTTGCCGAGATCGGCGGCGCGGAAGGCGGCGGTGTAGCCGCCGGGGCCGGAGCCGAGGACCACGACCTCGCCATGGACATCCCCCGGGCCAGAGGCCGTGCCGGTCGCCGCGACCGCAGTGGGGGGGGCCGCCACCGGAGGGGCACCCGCAGGGGGGGCCGCCTCCGCTGGCGGCGCCTCAGGCGCGGTCGCCGCGCCGGAGGCCTCGAGCGTCAGGATCAGCGCCCCTTCGGAGACCGTGTCGCCCTCTTTGATGGCGATCGAGACAATCTTACCCGCGGCGGGGCTTGGGACCTCCATCGTTGCCTTGTCGCTCTCGATCTCGATCAGCGGCTCTTCTTCCGCGACCGTATCGCCGATGGCGACGAGGATGGCGATCACGGGGACGTCGGTGAAATCACCGATATCGGGGACTTTGACTTCCATGGACGGCCTCAGAGCATCAGGCGGCGGACATCGCCGAGGAGGTGTTTGAGCGTCGCGGCGAAGCGCGCGGCGAGAGCGCCGTCGATGGCGCGGTGGTCATAGGAGAGCGACATCGGCAGCATGTTGCGCGGCACGAACGCCTCCCCATCCCAGACCGGTGCCATTTTGGAGCGGGTGAGACCGAGGATGGCGACCTCGGGCGCGTTGACGATTGGGGTGAAGGACGTGCCGCCGATGCCTCCCAGAGACGAGATGGTGAAGGTCGCACCGGACATGTCGCCGCCTTTGAGCTTGCCCTCGCGGGCGGCGGCGGAGAGGGTTCCGAGCTCCTTTGAGATCTCGATGATGCCCTTCCGGTCGGCATCCTTGATCACGGGCACGACGAGACCCTGGGGCGTGTCGGCGGC
>JBCCWM010000401.1:0-4386 GCA_039193505.1 Pseudomonadota bacterium
CGGTCGACGGCCTGTGGAGCGCAATCAGGTGCATCGTCGAACTGTTCTCGCCATGCGAATGCGCAAACCACGTCCAGGCCGCAGGATACGATCCGGACCGATCTGCTAACGCTCTAGCCGGCTGGCTGGATCAGATCCCATCGATTGCCGAAGGGATCCTCGAACACGGCGACGGTACCGTAGCTTTCCCGCCGCGGCTCCTCCAAGAAGCGGATGCCCGCAGCGATAAGCTTTGCGTGGTCTCGGGCAAAATCCTCGGTTTCGAGAAAACCCATCACGCGCCCGCCGGTTTGAGCCCCGATTGCGTCTCGCTGCGGCCCGTCAGTGGCGGCGGCGAGCAGCAGCCTGGGTGGGGCGACAGGGTCCGGCGCGACGACAACCCACCGCTTGGGTGCGTCGAGGGGCGTGTCTTCGATCAACGTGAACCCCATTTGACCGACATAGGCCTCGATGCCGGCCTCATAGCTCGGGACAAGGAGCGTGAAGAGGCTCAGCTGCAAAGCGCGCGCTATTCGGCCGCCTGCGGACGGCGAGGGCGGCCGGCAAAGATCGGATCGCGGAGGAGGAGGACGCTCTCGTTGGCCCAGATCACGTCCTCGGCAGGTGCCTTCCTCGCCGCCGACGTCAGACGGCGGTCGCGGACGGCCGCGCTCGCGCTGCCCCGGAGAAGCGCCAGCGCTGAGACGCCAACCCGACCCGCGCCGGCGACGACCCAGATGCGGACCGCGAGCAGCGCGGGCGTCACAACGAGCGTCAGCACAGTGGCGATGCCAAGGCCGAACACGACTGCCGTGGCCAGTTGCTTCCACCAGAGCGCAGTCGGCGCGTCGACCGTATACCCCCCGGCCGCGAAATCGACCGAGACGCCGAACATCATCGGCGCAAGGCCTGCCATGGTCGTGATTGTGGTGAGAAGGACTGGGCGGATCCGATCCTCCGCCGTGCGTACGATCGCCTCCAGTGGGGCCATGTAGCGCTTGTAGTCCTGGTAAGTGTCGATCAGGACGATGTTGTTGTTCACCACGATCCCGGCCAGCGCGACGATCCCGGTGCCTGTCATGATGATCGAGAACTTCTGGTCCATCACCAGCATCCCAATCAGCGACCCGGTCACGGACATGATGACCGCAAGCAGCACGAGAAGCGCGTTGTAAAGGGAGTTGAACTGCGCGAGCAGAATCACGAACATGAGACCAAGTGCGCCAAGGAAGGCGCCCATGAGGAAGGCCATGCTCTCCTCCTGCTCCTCCTGGTCGCCGGTCCACTCCCAACTGATGCCGGGCGGCAGTGTTTCGGCCCAGGTCGTGAGGAGCTCGATCCGTTCGTTCGGCGTTACAGGCTGCAGGGCGGCGTCGTCGGCCGTGAGATGGCGTACAACGCTTGCCGCAGTCTCCCCAGCCGCAGTGGAGAACAGGCGGTAGCCGGTCATCTCACCGCTGATCTCAGATGTGAGATCGGCGCCCTCCAGCGTCTCGAGCGCGCGGAGGAGCGCCCTCGGCTCCGTCTCCTCGGCGAGACGAAGGGCGAGAAGTCCAGGCTCGATGTCGGCTTTCACGTCGAAGAAGCGCTCTGCATCCGAACGGTCGATCTGACCAAGCTTCGCCACCGCGGATCGATCGATGAAGTTGGAGAGTGGCACCAGCCCCTCGTTGGTGCGCACTGCGAGCCGGTCGAGCGTCGAGAGGACCCGGTCACCCTCGGGAAGGCGCGCGCGGATATCGATCTCCTCCGTCGATGTGGGCAGGCGCATCGTGTCGAGGAGAAGGCCACGCGTCACAAGCTGGACCATCGCACCGACTGTGGCGACGTCGGCGCCGAACCGCCCGGCGGTCTCCACGTCCACATCGATCTGCCAATCGATCCCGGGCAGGGGGCGCGTGTCGTCTATGTCGACGAGCCCAGGTGTCGCCTCGAAGACAGCCCGCGCCGCACCGGTCGCCTCCAGAAGCATGGGCCAGTCGTCGCTCTTGAGGCGGAGGTGGACCGGTTTTCCCTGCGCGGGTCCCTGTGCCTCCTCCGAGATCTCGGCGACAATCCCTGGGATGTCCGCAAGACGCGTGTTGATCTCGGCGAGGATCGCGTTGCCACGCCCATCGTCGCCCCAGGTGTAGCGAACCTCCCACGGGTCGAGCTCGATCTGGACTTGGCCGATCGAATCCTTAGGGGTCTGTGCTCCCGGGCCTTGGGTCAGGCCGCCGTCGCCGGCAAACGCAAAGATCGATGCAACGCCAGGCGTGGCCGCGATGATGTCCTCGACCTCGGCCACCAGCGCGTCCTTCTCCTCCAGCGAAAGGTTGCCCCGGGCACGGACATAGGCCACTGCGCGCTCCGGCTCGGTTTCCACGAAGAACTCGACGCCGTTGTTGTTCTGGCCGAAATAGCCAAAGATCGACACAACGAAAAAACCGACGGCCAAGAGGGCCGCGAACGGCATCACCGGGTTGCCCGCGATGATATGGATCACCCATCCGAAGACCGAGCGCCGATACCCCGCGCGCCCCGCCGTCTGTCGAGCCTTCGGCATAATCGACCCACCGATCACCGCAAGCGCCATCCAGGCGACCGCGAACACAGCCAAGCCGAGCCCGGCCCCGGCAACATCCGTGGCCCGCAGAAGGAGGAGAAAGCCAAAGGCCAAAGCGCCCATTGGCAGCAGCGCCGCAAGGGCGCGGAGCGGCCAGGGCACCGCCTCGCGGAACCGGTCGGAGGTTCGTTGGATCGTTCGAGAGAGGCGGCCCGCAAGACCACCGATCACCGGCAGGTAGACCAGCGCGACGACCAGCGAGGCCGACAGGACGAAGATGAGCGTCATCGGCAGATTGCCCATGAACTCTCCCGCGATGCCCGGCCAGAAGAGCATCGGCATGAACGCGCAGAGCGTGGTCGCCGTTGACGATATGATCGGCCAGAACATGCGCTTTGCCGCCGCCCCATAGGCCCGCATCGGCCCAATGCCGCGCCGGATCTCCTTATCCGCGTACTCGACAACCACGATTGCGCCGTCGACCAGCATGCCGACGGCGAGGATCAGTCCGAACATGACGATGTTCGAGATCGCGATGCCGAAGACATTGAGAAGCGCAAAGCAGAGGAGGAACGAGGTCGGGATCGCAAATCCCACGAGGAGAGCCGAGCGGATGCCGAGCGAGGCCAGCACGACGATCATGACCAACGCAACAGCGGTCAAGACCGAGGCCTCGAGCTGGCCGACCATGCTCGCAACCTCGGTCGAGCGGTCCATGGTGAAATCCACCTGGATCGCAGACTGCAGCTCCTCCGGCCAGCCTGAAACCGCGGTGGTGACAGTCTCGCGCACGAGCGCGGACGTCTCGATCACGTTGAAGCCCTTGCGCTTCACGACCTGGAGCGCGACGGTCTTCTCGCCGTTGAAACGTGCCGTGCCCTCGCGGTCTTCGAAGGTGAGACGGATGTCCGCGAGATCGCCGAGCGTCAGCACACGGTCGCCGTTGACCTTCACCGGCAGCGCCATGACGTCGCGCGGCCCATCGAAGGCGGAGGGGATCTTCACGGAAAAGGCGCCGGTCTGCCCCTCAACCTCGCCAGCCGCGATCAGCTGGTTGTTTGCTGTGACCAACTCCAGAAGTTCGCTCGCCGTGATGTTGTAGGCCTCGAGCCGCAGCGGATCGAAGAGCACTTCGAGCATCTCGTCCCGATGGCCTGTGAGCGCGGCTTCTAGGATCGCCGGCAGTCCTTCGATCTCGTCCTGGAGCGCTTCGGCCTGCCGGAGGAGGGTTCGTTCCGGGACTTCGCCCGACAGCGAGACGACGAGAATCGGAAACTCCGAGAAATTGATCTCGGTGATCGAGTACTGCTCCGCCCCGCTCGGAAACTCCGCCTCTGCCTGGTTCGCCTTGTCCCGCACATCCGCAAGCGTCGCCGATTTGTCCCAGCCGAAATCGAACTCGAGGGCGACACCGGCATAGCCCTCGGCCGCCGTTGCCGTGATCTCCTTCAGGCCGTCGAGGTCGCGAAAGGCGGTCTCGAGCGGTTTGACGAGCAGCTTCTCGCTGTCCTCTGCCGAGATCCCCGGAAACGGGACCGAGACGAACAGGACGGGCACTTCGATGTCAGGTTCGCCCTCCTTCGGGAGGCCGACATAAGAGAGAACACCTGCCGCGATCGACAGGAGAACGAAGGCCACGATCATGCGCGCCCGGCCGGTGGCCCAATCGACGATGCCTGTCACGGTGAAAGATCCCGGTAGACGGGCGTGATGGCACGGCCGTCGGTCACAAAGTCCTGTCCGATCACGATCACGTCCGCGCTTTCGGGCAGGCCGCCAAGCCAGATCCCCTCCAGGTCGTCCCGGATCACGCTGACCGGGTTGAACCGGGCGACACCGTCGACATGGAGGCGGACGCCGAG
>JBCCWM010000402.1:0-4360 GCA_039193505.1 Pseudomonadota bacterium
CCGGCGAGGGTCTTCCTCGCGCCGCGGCAGACGCGACCAGCCTGATCAGACCCGCCCACGCCCCCCTTCGGTGGACCACGTTTCGTGCCTCAAACAGAGGGGATTGCCGGAGAATTGGTCGGAGGCGGAAGGTTTGTGCGACAGACGCCTCAGCTCAGACAAACGCGACCCCGAAGGGCACGCGGTCTTTCGCGAGAGTGTGTCCCGCTGGCGCAGCGGGTGCGCCTTTCTGATCCGTTTTGAGGCGTGCGCAGATCTATGGTCCGGGCGAGGACGTACTGGGAGCAAGCGAGGGGGTTTGACATGCGATGGATTGTACTCGGCATCATTTTGGTCCTCGGAGCCTGCGGCCGGCCGAGCCTTGATGATCCGTCGCTCGGCGGCCCGAAACTAGACCTTGAGACCTTTTTTGAGGGCGAGGTCCGCGGATATGGACAGTTCCAGGACCTCTTCGGCACCGTGCGGCGCCGCTTTGTGGTCGATATTGTCGGGACTTTCGATGGCGAGACGCTGACCCTCGTGGAGGACTTCGTTTACGAGGACGGCTCGGAGGAGCGGCGCGTTTGGACGCTCCAAAAGACCGGGGCGGACAGCTGGGCCGGGAGTGCACCGGGTGTCATCGGCACCGCCTTCGGGACCGAACGAGGCGATGTTTTCAATTGGAAGTACGAGATCGACCTGCCGGTGCCCGACGGTACTCTCCGCGTCAGCTTCGACGACTGGATGTGGCAGCTGACGGAGGACCGCGTTCTCAACCGCGCCTACATGGAGCGGTTCGGCGTCGGGATCGGCGATGTGATCATCATCTTCGAGAAACTCTAGCTCGCGTCGAAGAGCCGGACACCGCTCTCGGGCCAGCCGAGCGAACTGTAGAAGGCGCGCGCAGCGCCGTTCCCGGTCTCTGTCAAGACAAAGACGCCCCCCGCGCCCCATCCCTCCGCGACCGCGCGCGCCGCGGTCACAAGATCCGTCGCAACCCGGCGCCGGTGCCAGGCGGGCGTGACGCCGAGGTTCTCGATCATCATCTCCGGTGCCTTGTCGGGATGGCGGATGCGGAGCGCGCGGAGCTGGCCAATGACCTCGCCCTCCACCTCAGCGATCAAAAGCGCGTGACCGGGATCGGCGAGAAACGCCTCGAGACAGTCAGGTTTCAGAGTGTAATCGAACACATTGCGCGCGATCCGGGCGGGGTCCAGGGCGTCCCCGGAGCGGAGGCGCCTGATCCCGATCACTGGGGCACGTTGTCGATGCCCGAGCCGCCCCAGGGGTGGCAGCGCAGGAGTCGGCGGATCGTCAGCCAGGAGCCGCGAACCGCGCCGTGGCGCGCAAGCGCTTCGAGCGCGTAGGCCGAACAGGTGGGATGGAAGCGGCAGCCCTGACCCACCCAGGGACTGCCTATTAAACGGTAGGCGAGGATCGGCAGCGACACGAGCCAGGCGAACGGTTTGCTGGGCGCGGGGCGGGCGTTCATCCGTGGACCCTGGAGAGCGCCCCGGCCAGATCCGCAAGAAGGAGAGGATAGGGCCGCGATACCGTAACGTCGCGCCGACCGATCAGCACGTAGTCCCAGCCCGGCTTTCCCTCAAAGGCCAAAACCTCGGTTGCCACAGCTCGCAAACGCCGTTTTGCGCGGTTCCGGGCAACCGCGTTCCCAACTTTCTTGGAGCAGGTGAAACCGATCCGGATCACCCCGGGCGCCTCCTCGGCACTGCGGCGCCACCCCTGCAGGATTAAGCCGGGCGCGGCTTTGCTCCGCCCGCGTGCCGCGCGCAGAAACTCCGGCCGCGTCTTGAGACGGGCGAGCCTGACCGGATCAGGCCGAGAGGGTTTTGCGACCGCGGACACGGCGGCGGTTCAGAATCTTGCGGCCGTTCTTCGTGGCCATGCGCGCGCGGAAGCCATGCCGGTTCTTGCGCACACGGTTGCTCGGTTGGAACGTGCGTTTCATGTCGGGGCTCCCCCTCGGGCGCGGGCGCGATATGCGCTCCACAACTAACGAGCCGTTCGCGTACGCTCTGCCAAGGTTTATGTCAATCCGCTCACGTCACAGAAGAGGCGCATCAATGCGGCGTGAACCCCCCTGTGCGAAGTAACCGGGACCGGGCATGTGAAATGCGGACACCACCGAAAGGAGCCGGACATGTTGGCTGAGACCAAGAGCGCGCCGCGCACAACCACCCTTCGCCGGCTGCTGCCGCTCGCGCTGATTGCAATCGCCGCCGCAATTGGCTTCGCCTACCGCGACAGCTTCAGCTTCGAGACGCTGGCAGCGAACCGCGAAGCGCTGATCGCCTGGCGCGACGGGTCCTATCTGTTGGCTGCGCTCGGGTATCTCGTCGCCTACGTTCTCGTGGTTGCCTTCTCGCTGCCTGGCGCGCTGATCATGACGCTGACGGGCGGGTTTCTCTTCGGCCTCGTGATGGGATCCGCGCTGACTGTGACGGGGGCCACGATCGGCGCTGTCGCGATCTTCTTCGCGGCCCGGTTCGGTCTCGGTGAAACACTCGCGGCCCGGATGGATGCCACGACCGGCACGATGGCGAAGATCCGCGACGGTCTGCGCGACAACGAGGTGAGCTACCTCCTCTTGATGCGGCTTGTCCCTGCAATTCCATTCTTCGTGGCGAACCTCGCTCCGGCGCTCTTGGGCGTGAAGACCCGCAACTATGTGCTGACGACGTTCTTCGGGATCATGCCGGGGACCGTCGTCTACACCTGGGTCGGCGCGGGCCTTGGCGATGTGTTTGCCAAAGGCGAGACACCGGATCTCGGGATCTTCTTCGAATGGCACATTCTCGGGCCCATCCTCGGTCTCTGTGCGCTCTCGGCGCTGCCGATCGTTCTGAAGCGCCTCCGCAGTCAGGAGCAGGTTTGATGGCCGCCATCAAGACCGACCTCCTCGTCATCGGAGCGGGCAGTGGCGGGCTGTCCGTTGCTGCGGGGGCCGTGCAGATGGGGGCGGATGTGACGCTCCTCGAGAAGGGGAAGATGGGGGGCGACTGCCTCAACTATGGGTGCGTGCCGTCGAAAGCGCTGCTGGCATCGGCCAAACAGGCGCACGGCCAGACCACGGGCGAGATCTTCGGGGTGACGGCCCAGGAGCCGACTGTGGATTACGCAGCCGCCAAAGCGCATGTGGCCGATGTCATTGCGGGCATTGCGCCCCACGACAGTCAGGAGCGCTTCGAAGGTCTTGGCGTGCGGGTGATCCGGGCGCATGGCCGGTTTACGGGACCGCAGACTGTGGTGGCGGGCGACGATGAGATCACGGCACGGCGGATTGTGATCGCCACCGGCTCAACCCCGTTCGTTCCGCCGATCCCGGGGCTCGATGAGGTCGATTACCACACCAACGAGACGATCTTCGATCTGGTGGAGCGGCCCGAACACCTTTTGATCATCGGCGGTGGGCCGATCGGGCTCGAGATGGCTCAGGCGCATGTTCGTCTCGGGAGCCGCGTGACGGTTCTGGAAGGGGCGAAGGCGCTCGGGCGGGATGACCCCGAACTCGCCGCCGTGGTGCTCGACCGGCTTCGGACAGAGGGAGTCGAGATCGTCGAGACGGCGAAAGTGACCTCGGTGTCGGCAACGTCGACGGGGGTTGCGGTCGAGACAGAGGGCGGCCCCCACGAGGGCACGCACCTTCTGGTGGCGGTGGGGCGGAAGGCGACAACGTCCGATCTCGATCTGAAAAAGGCTGGCGTGGCCGTCACCTCGCGCGGAGTGAAGGTTGACGCTCGGCTCCGGACCACAAACCCAAAGATCTTTGCCATCGGAGATGCCGCGGGCGGGCTCCAGTTTACGCATGTCGCAGGGTATCATGCCGGCATCGTGATCCGGCAGTCCCTCTTCGGGCTGCCCACGAAAGCGGCGACACACCACCTTCCTTGGGTCACGTTCACAGATCCGGAGATGGCGCAGGTGGGACTGACCGAGGCAGAGGCGCGGGCGACGCATGGGACCAAGCTCGAAGTGCTCCGTTTTCCCTATGCCGAGAACGACCGCGCACGGGCCGACCGCGCGACGGAGGGTCTTGTCAAAGTGATGGTAGTGGGGGGACGCCCGGTCGGTGCGTCGATTGTCGGGCGGCAGGCGGGCGAGTTGATCAACCTCTGGGCGCTGGTGCTGGCCAATCGGCTGAAGATCTCGGCCGTCGCCAATATGGTCGCGCCCTATCCAACGCTTGGAGAGCTGAACAAAAGGGCGGCCGGTCAGTACTATGTCCCGCGCCTTTTCCAAAGTGACACGGTCAAGCGCTTCGTGCGGTTCGTGCAGCGCTTTTGAGACGCCCGCCGCCGCGGATCCAATGGCGTGGCCTCTGATGCGGACCGCTTTCAAGTCCAACTCAACGGCTGCGAAC
>JBCCWM010000403.1:0-4356 GCA_039193505.1 Pseudomonadota bacterium
ACTGACGGCTGCGTTCACGACGCCGTGGGGCGCCGCACCATCGATCAGCAGTTCCGCCGCCGCGAGACGCAGCACATGCAGCGCCGCGGCCGGCGGTGGCTTGGCGACAAACCGCTCAAGGACCGCATCGAGGCACGCGCGCTGTCGCAAAACCGAGGTCGCAAGCCTGTGGGACGCCGCGCGATCTGCAGGGGCGAGGCCTCGGTGGAACGGCGTCTCAATCATCTCGGAAAGTGGCCGCCCCCGATTAAGGACACCCGCAATCAACTCGAGCGCCCCTTCCCGCGGCGCGAGGCCGGCCGCACCGACACTGACCTCAGTGTCAGACCCGCGGTGTGTTTGGGCTGGTTTTGAGTTCCCAGCCCTGACGGTATCAACGGGGTTCGAGGGTGCGCGTCCCTTTCTTTGGCCCGTGCGGGGTGGCTCTGGGACCGAGGCTTGCGCAGCGTCCCCCGCCGATTTCGACTGCGCACGAGACGGTCCGTTGGATCTGCGGGCGGTGGTATTCGCAGCGCCCGATGCCGGTCCCTCCCGCTCCATGTCGGTCTCTTTAGGCGCACCTTGTGGCGGAGGGGCTGGTTGCGGATCTGGTGGCGCCTTGCCCGGTCCCCTCGCCCGGTGCCGACGCGGGGGCGCGTCGCCGCCCGCCTTCATCGGCTGCGCGGCACTGTTGGGATCGACGTGTCGCGAGAACGGGCCCGTCTCGCGGGGGCGCCACGCGCCATCTCTTCGAGAGCTGCGATCCGGTTGGCGGGGCTCGGGTGGGTGGAGAAGAGGTTATCCATCCGGGCACCGGAGAGCGGATTGACAATGAAGAGGTGGGCCATCCCTGGGTTTCTTTCGACAGACGGGATCTCGACGCGGGCGGCGCCTCCGGCGATCTTACGAAGCGCACTCGCAAGACCCAAGGGGCTGCGAGAGATCTCGGCCCCCAGGCGGTCGGCCGCATATTCGCGCGTCCGGCTGATCGACATCTGGATGATGCTGGCCGCGAGCGGCGCCAGGAAAATCGAGAGCAGCAATCCGATGGCCCCAAAGGGTGACCGGTCGCGGCCGCCGAACAGCATCCCAAACTGCGCGATCATTGCGAGAGACGAAATCGCTCCTGCCACTGTGGCCGCCACTGTCATGATCAACGTGTCGCGGTTCTTGATATGCGCGAGCTCATGCGCCATCACCCCGGCGACTTCCTCGCGGTTGAGGAGGCGGAGGAGACCCGAGGTCGCGGCCACGGCCGCGTTTTCGGGGTTGCGCCCAGTGGCGAAGGCATTGGGCTGGTTGGAGCGGATCAGATAGATCTTTGGCATCGGCAGATCGGCGTTCCGTGCAAGCTCCGCGACGAGACGGTGGAGGTCCGGCGCGCTCGCCGCCGTGACAGGCTCCGCGTTGCTCATTCGAAGTGCCAGCTTGTCGGAGTTCCAGTAGGCATAGGCGTTGGTGGCGATCGCGAAGAGGAGGGCGATTAGCGCCCCCGCCCCGCCGCCAATCGCATACCCGACCACGACGAAAAGCGCGGTGAGAGCAGCGAGCAACAGCATCGTTCGCATGACGTTCATGTCCAAGACCCCTTGTCGGCGCAGGTGGTGCGCCACATCTTTCGGCTCAACGTTAGGATATAGATATGTCGATCGAACCATTGGAAAAAGAGGCGCGGATCCGCGCAGCGGCGGCCCGAGCGCTCGCCGAGGCGGAGGCGCGAAAGGCGCAGGCCAAGGAAACCTCGCTTCCGAAGGAGCATGGCGGGCCGCAGGGGCCCGAGCCGACCCGGCACGGCGACTGGGAGGTCAAGGGCATCGCCTCCGATTTTTAGGGCGGGCGAGGGTTTTCTTAACCTCGCGCACTCATACCCGGACGAATCGAACCGCCGGAGGCCCGGGTGCCAGACACCAGCCAACCCCTCTTGCTGACGCAGACGGACCGCCGCGAGCGCCGGGGCGTGATGGCCGCCCTGGACCACTCCCAGTGTTTGATTTGGTTCAATGCCCAGGGCCGCATCCTCGACGCCAATCCGCTGGCGCAGGATCTGCTGGGGCGGCACTTGATCGACGAAACCCATGCGCTTCTCGTCGGCGAGGATCACGGAAGCTGGCCAAGCTACAGCGCCTATTGGGCACGGATCCGCGACGGGCTTCTCCGGAATGAGGAACGCTCGCTCCACCGGGGGACGGGGGAAGAGGTGTGGACCACCATCTCCTACGCCGTGATCGCGTCCCCCATGGGGGGAACGCGACGTGTTCTGGCGATCGTCATCGATCTCTCACCCTGGGCGTGGAAGCCCAAGATCGCCTTCTGAGCTACTCGGCAGCCATCGGGCGAACCATGGTCGAGGGTGTCAGAACCAGGACGGGTTGTTTGGCCGTCTCCGATGTCCGACGCGCATAGACCAGCGCGAACATCTGTGGGGTGAAGTAGAACGACACCACCGTGGAGAGGAGGACGCCGCCCGCGATCGACATTGCAAAGGGCGGCCAGAAGCCTCCGCCGGCCAGGATCAGCGGCAGGAAGCCACCGAACGTGGTGATCGTGGTCGAGACGATGTGCCGGCTCGATCCCATCACAACATCGACCATCCCCTCGCGGTCGCCCCTGCGGGCGCGCTCATCGGCCTGAAGGCCAGTCAGGATTATGATCGCCGCGTTGATCGAGACGCCGATGGAGCCGATCACACCGATCACAGCCTGGATCCCGAACGGGTACTGAAACACCGCGAGCGCCAGAAGCGACAGACCGGCTGAGAGCCCCGCCACCACGAAGGCGATCATCGACAGCCGAAACGAGTTGAACGTCAGCACAATGGTCGCAATCGAGAGCGTCACGATGATCCCGAGCGAGGCGAGAAGGTTGCCGAGCGTCGAGGCGCGCGCGTCCGAATCGCCCCCGATCTCCAGTCGGTAGCCCTCGGGCAGCGTGAAGTTCTCTGCCGCCAGCGTCTCTCGCACCGCGACGAGCGCTTCCTCGGGCAAGATATCGGGGATCAGGAAAGCCTGGACCGTGTTGACCCGCTCCGCGTTCCGTCGCGTGATGGCGGTGTCGGCGGGCACCAACGTCACATCCGCCAGCGCCGAGAGGGGAACCCCCGGATAGCGCCCTTCGGCCGAGGTCGCCGCCGCGCCCGGCGGCAGGATCGCAAGGTCCCGGATCGCAGCGAGATCGCCCCGAATCTCCTCGCCCATCCGCACGCGCACCGGCAAACGCTCCGTCCCTTCGAGGAGCGAGCCGCCTGTGACCCCCTCCAGTGCCGCCTCGAGCTGGCGTGCGATCTGGCCGAGGTCGAGGCCGAGCATCTCCGCCTGCGCCTCGTCAACCGCGAGGTTGACCTTGGGCGCCCCGCCGGGGAGCGACGTCCGAACGATCGTCACCATATCGAGCCCGGCCACGATCCGGCGCGCCTCAGCACCAAGGGCCTGGAGCGCCTCGACCTCTGGACCAACAAAGCGGAGCTCGACCGGTGCGTTGACCGGTGGGCCCTGGACCAGCCCCCGCACGAGGATCCGCGCGGCGGGGAAGTCGCGGCTCAGATCGTCCTGAAGCCGGGTGAGGAGCGTTCGCGTTGCCTCGGGCGACTGCGTGGTGACCAGGGCCTGGGCAAAGCCCGGCGCGCGGTCTCGCCCGCCGACGATGTTGTAGTAGAACGCGGGCGCGGATCGACCGACCACCCAGCTCACCTGAGCAACCTCCGGCTGGGCGCGGAGCGCCTCGTCAATCGCGCGTGCCGTCCGTTCCGTCTCGCGGATCGCCGTGCCGGGCGCCATTTCCACCTCGATGTGGAACTGGTCACGTTCGACGCCGGGGAAGAACTGTGCGGTGAGCGAGGGGAAGCTCGCGAAGCCCGTCACCGGCAGCACAAGCGCCAGCGCCACCGACTTCACCGGGTTCGCGATGGCCCAAGAGAGTGACGCGCGGAAGAGCCGCGCCACCGGCCCGCCCGGAATGCCGCCCGAGCGTCCATTCAGGAGCCAGCCAGAGAGCGCCGGCGTGATGGCGATGGCGAGCACGAACGACCAGAGGAGCATCATCACCACGGCCAGTGCGATCGAGCCCACAAAGTCCCCCGCCGGTCCCGGCAGCAGGATCATCGGCATGAACGACAGCACTGTCGTCAGCGTCGAGGCAAGAAGCGGGCCGAAGAGGCGGCGAACGGAGCCGCCGACGGCCTCCATCCGGCTCCGCCCCGCGCGGAGGCGTTGCCCCACTTCATCGGTCATCACGATCGCAGCATCGACCAGAAGGCCGAGCGCCACGATGAGGCCGGTGACAGACATCTGGTGGATCGGCAGCCCGATGATGTTCATCGTCGCGAGCGTTGCGAGACTGACAAGCGGCAGGATCGCCGCGACGATCACGGCAGACCGCCAG
>JBCCWM010000404.1:0-4352 GCA_039193505.1 Pseudomonadota bacterium
CGCTCGACCGCCGCCCGTGCTCGATCGCGTCCGCATGGGACGCGCCGCCGTCCCCGCCCCTGCGCTCCGGCCATCGGGCGCGCCCGCCTTCATCCGGCGAACGCGACCCCGCACCGCGCCCACGCTCCCCCGAGCGGCCGGGCGATCTCCCCACCCGTCGCGCCGCGGCCTTCCAGACCCTCGCTCGTCACACGAGCCGCTTCGCCGAGCCGGCCCATTCCCCACCCCCGAGGTCTTCCGCTCAGGACCGTCTCGGCCGAAAGCGGCAGCCCGCAAACCTGGGTGCCGCCTCAGCTCCTCGCTCGCATGTCGCCATGAGCGAGGGAGGCTCATGGCGCGACGGCCACCGCGACAGGGTATCGGAGACCCGCCCGGGTCCTGAACCTGACGACGGTCCCCGAGCGTCGGCAGGGGTCCTCCTGTCCCGGCGTCTTCGACCCTCGGACGCTGTCGAGGAAGCCTTGGTCGCCGTGATCGAGGGGATCCGTCGGACCGCCATCGGTTCGAGAGACACTAGCGAACGGGATCGCGGGCGTGTCGACCCGCAAGATGACGATCTCGGTCGGCCCGAGGCATGAGCGGGATCTCGACGCCCTCCGTCTCCAAG
Organism: Pseudomonadota bacterium; assembly: GCA_039193505.1. GTDB lineage: Bacteria > Pseudomonadota > Alphaproteobacteria > Rhodobacterales > Rhodobacteraceae > Algicella. The sequence continues at coordinate 608 of JBCCWM010000404.1, forward strand.
CTCTGCCGCGGGATCGACGAACGGGCGAACGCCGTCCCGGAGCGGGCTCTCGACGGCGCGTGGCCCTACCTACGGATGCGACCTGTCCGAAGCTCCGGGAGGGCGGCCGGATCGTGAGCGTGGCCGCCGATGGCCCGCGAGAGTGTCGGCCTGCGCATCGCTCCCTCCCAGGCGGTCGGGCGATGGCCCTCACCCTTCCGGACGTCTGAGCGGCCTCGTCACGCGCAGCCCGTGTTCACTGCGCAGAGCGGCCTTCAATCGTTTTCAACTCACCACTGTCTGAACATCGCTGTTTCTCGACTTCACTTCCATGGGAGGTTGCTCTTTAATGGACCCTCGAAGCGCCGCTTGTTCAGAGACCGGATCGGGCGCTCAACCCTCCTGAGGAGCGCGCCACTTGGGGCGCCACCGGGTCGAACCCGATGGCAGATGCCGTCGTTGCCGCTCGGCAGGAACATAGTTATGACCCGAGCGAGCCCTTCGAGGCGGACGATGAGCGCGTGCCCCGGCGCGGACGCGGGCGTGGAGCCCCCACCCGGTCGCGAGAGATGCCGCGCTTGCGGCACAGTCCATGATGAGCGCGGACGTCGCCCAGCCATCCGGGGGCCGGCCTGCACGCGGCAGAGATCGGCGCACCGGCGCTCAGTTCGGCTCTCGGCCACCGATGGCTGCGTCCCGACGGGCCGCTTCAGTATCCGCCAGACCTTAAGCCGAAAGACCCGCAGATTCCTGTCGACCCCCAGAAGCCGGGGGACGGTCCGATGCCGAAGGAGGACGCAATACGACCTCGATGCGCGTCTTGATTGGCCTGGCGACGCGCAGATCAGCCCATGGTGCGACTGTGGTAGACCGCCTGCCACTGCAAGTCGAACAAGTTGCTGGGCTTCCTCGGAGAACTGGCTTCCGCCATGGCTGGGGCGTTGATGGAGTCTGACGCATTGGACTCCACGAAGGGCATCTTGAAGTTGGCTGGGATGATTCTGCCAAAATGACCGAGCGCGGCCAGCCTACGCGCCAACCAGTGCGAGCCGGCGCAGGCCTCCACGCTCATCAAAGCGGTGTCTGCCACCCCAATAACCCCCGCAGCGTCTCGCGACAGAGCTTGGCCGTTTGAATAGGATGCCCACCGGAATCCAGGCGCCGCATGTGAGATCTTGCTGTCAGTTTCGATCCAGCAGGACGCTGCAATTGGCTTTGGTTTTCTACGGATCCGGAACTCTTTCCTTATGATGATGGCGCCAAGAGTGGCGCCGGGATGCGAGGCGGACCATCACACTCCTGGTCAGGCCGTCGCAATGGAGCGGCACAATCCTGCCAGCATCGCATCGGAGCGCCGAGCATCCAGCATCGATGAGGCGTGCTGTCGGTATCATCCACGGCTCAGCAGCGACAAGGAGTTCACCGCTGAGGTCTGGTTGTCCTAACAGCGACGAAGACCTGGGGCCTTGGCCTGCGCTTTCTCCAAGTGCGGAACGTCAGGAGGTTCCAATCGAACGACAAACGCATCTCGCGAACCGGAGCTGACCATGTGAATACGGCCGCGAGAGAGAGAGCATAGGGGCAGGTCAGGTAGGTGACGCCAGAAATGCCAGACTCTCCTATCGATGGTCTGACGGTCCGTCGCTCAGCACGCTGTATCTACAGGACGAGATCGACCACGAAGGGCTGGCACTTGAGGTCGATTGCTGTTTCCTCGCAAAACCTGTTGGGAAAGTTTTGCACCACGTCTTTGCTTGGCGTGGGAAGCCGCTGGCGGCCGGGGGAGAGTAATCGTTCTTCCGGGTCCGGCGCACAGGTTCGGTCCCATCGTAGACGCTCTCATTGCAACATTCGAGCGGCGCGGAGCGGACCGCCGGCTGTGCCAGGGTGGGCGACGCCCGACACGATCAACCGCTATCAGCCGCCCTCGGATCGCGGGGGAGACCGGCGTCTCGGCCGCCCGGTCGGAGGCGGGTGAGCCCGGGATCTCGATGGACGTGCGGATCGCGTGGTCGAGCCTTTTCACGGCCGTCGATCTGTCGATGGCCTTCCGGACCTGAGTAGACGGTCGAAAACGGGGTGGCGTCCTGCCGGGTCCGGCGATGACACGAGCAATCGGGAGAGAGTCAAGGCACGCCGGTCTGCGCCCGCCGGGCGAACGGTCCAGGGGACCCTTTGAGGGCGCAGACCGCTCCGATCCGGCGCATCCTCCGTTCACCGAAGACCGCGTTGGATCTTCGCACCGACTTGCGGCCCCGACGCGCGGCTCAGGCGACACTCTTCGACCACATCGAGATCGCGCGCCCCCGCCGTCGCCCCTTTAGCATCGGTTCCCGGGCTCTGCAGAGTCTCGACACTGGGCCGAAAACGACCGGCTGACAGCACCGTCCTGGTCCGGTTTTCCGGGGCCGGGTCATCGCGCCATGAACAAGGTCTTCAGGCTCCGATGAACCCTCAGCCCGATCACATGGCACTCCCCCTTCGCACGCGCGTGCCTGGTCGCTGAGCAGGACCTCGAAGACACCTGGTGTGGCCCGACCCAATGGAGAGCCATCCTGCACAGCGACGGCGCGCGCGTCGAACCATGCCCATTGGCTACAGACGCCACTTCGCGTGGCCGGCGCGAGAGCGGAGATCGGCCGAGCTGCGTCGGGATACGCGCTCCGATCCCGCTGCGTGGCGCTCGGTTTGGCCTGTCCCCGGTCCCACCTTCGCTATGGCCTTCTCTCGCTGCCTGGACCGCACGGTGGACGCTCTAGCCGAAGATGAAGTCGTCCTGGCCCAGGCTCTCGATCAGGTCGTCGGCGTAAGGCGTTCCGTCGGGATTGCGAAGGCGGATGATCTCATCGCCGAAGATGATGGCCGCGCCCTTCTCGCGCGCGCCGATCGTCAGATCCGCGTAGTAGTAGAGCCCCTCCCAGTGGGTCAAATCGATCACGTCGACGCCGAACTCGAAATCCATAATGAAGTCGGATTTGCCATCCGCAATGAACTCGAAAATGTCCGCGCCGGGCCCGCCGCTCAGCTCGTCATTGCCTCGACCGTCAACGAGACGATCGTCGCCTGCCTCACCGAATATAAGGTCATCCCGGCCCCGACCCCAGAGATGGTCGTCGCCCGCTGTTCCAATCAACGTCTCTGCCGCCCCGGCCCCGAAGACCTCATCCCCCGACCGCGACAGATCCACCAAGAGCTCCGTCACACCGTGATCAGTGGCGCTGCCGACATAGACATGAGCGATGCTGCCCACGACCTCCACCGCCATCGCGCTCACGTTCTGGAGCGCTGTGTCGAAGTCGTCGGCGATGGTGTCGAGATGGTTGAGCTTGCCGGTGTAGGTCAGCTCAAAAACCGACACGCCGTCGTCCCCGCCGGCGGCAAAGACGAAGGTTCGCCCGTCATACTCCGCCACTTCGATCACCTGAACGCCGCCGAAACGCGTGCCGGACTGGTCGACCAGATGATCGACTTCGCTGAGGTTGCCGGCCTGCGACACGCGCAGCACAGTCAAGCTGTCGGTCTCGGAGGCTCCAGCGATCACAAACGCGCGCGACCCGATCTCCGCCGTTGCGAGGTCGGTCAGCCCGAGGAGGCCGGTGCCCGTGGTCGAATCGTGGACGGCCACTGGGGTCATGGTCCCATCGCTCCCGAGCGTCAGCGTTGTCACGCCCGCATCGACACCCGAGGCCGCGAACAGAAACTCCGTCCCGTGAAAGCGTGCGGCGCCGAGCGCAGTGACATCGCCGAGCGAATAGGCGCCGCTGAC
>JBCCWM010000405.1:0-4341 GCA_039193505.1 Pseudomonadota bacterium
GCACGTCCTCAGGCGCGTCGCCGGCGGCGGGGGCGCCCACCCTCCGACCCAAAGCGCGGCTCGGGGATCTCGACCAGTGTTTTGAGGCGCGGGAACGGGTCGGTCGCGTGAGGGATGTGGTTTGCCGCGACGAAATGCTCCTGAAAGCGGGGTTCGATCGCCGTCTCGACCTTCTCGATTCGCCTGACGACGCTCTCGATCTCGCGCCGCGCGGCTGAGTTGAGGAGCGCGATCCGCGCACCCGTTCCCGCAGCGTTGCCGACGCTCGTCACCTGGTCGACCTCGCAATCGGGGATCATGCCAAGGACCATTGCGTGTTTCGGGCTGATATGCGCGCCGAAGGCCCCGGCGAGGACGATGCGATCGATGGCATCGACCTCGAGCCGGTCCATCAGGAGCCGCGCCCCCGCATAGAGCGCCGACTTGGCGAGCTGGATCGCTCGGACATCGCCCTGAGTGACTGCGATGAGCGGCCCGCCGCTCGCCCGCGCGTCCCAGAGGACATAGCTCTGGGTGCGCCCCTCGCTGATCATGCGGGTCGAGCCGGTGTCCTCGGGTCCGCCGATCAGGCCGCCCGCATCGATGAGCCCGGCCAGGCGCATCTCCGCCACAGCCTCGATGATGCCGGAGCCGCAGATCCCGGTGATGCCCGTTTGTGCCGTTTCCTCCTCAAAGCCGAGCTGGTCCGACCAGAGGTCGCAGCCGATCACGCGGAAGCGCGGCGCTTTGGTGACCGGATCGATCTCCACTCGCTCGATCGCGCCGGGCGCGGCGCGTTGGCCGGCGGAAATTTGCGCACCTTCGAAGGCGGGACCCGTGGGGGAGGAACAGGCCAGCACACGCTCCCGATTGCCAAGGAGGATCTCGGCGTTTGTCCCCACATCGACGATCAGCACCAGATTATCCGAGGTCTGCGGCGCTTCTGAGAGGACGACGGCCGCAGCGTCCGCGCCGACATGGCCCGCGATGCAGGGCAGGACATAGACCCGCGCATCCGGGTGCAGCTCCAACTCGATCTCCTTGGCCCAAAGCGTCTGGGCGTTGGAGGTGGCGAGCGCAAACGGCGTCTGGCCGAGCTCCACCGGATCGACGCCGAGAAGGAGGTGGTGCATCACCGGATTGGCGACGAAGACGGCCTCGAGGATCTGGTGGAGTTCGGCACCCGCTTCCTCCGCGATCCGGGCCGCGAGCGCGTTCAGCGCCTCGCGCACGGCGCTGGTCAGATCCTCCTGTCCGCTCTCGTTCATCATCGCATAGGAGACACGGCTCATCAGATCCTCGCCAAAGCGGATCTGAGGGTTCATGAGGCCCGACGACGCGACGACTGTGCCCGTGCGCAGATTGCAAAGATGCGCCGCGATGGTCGTTGAGCCAAGATCGACCGCCAGACCGTAGAGCGGGCCCTCAAAATACCCGGGCCAGATCGCCGTCACGCGGGCCGGGCCGAGCCCGTTCCCGTGATAGACCGCGCAGGTCACCTTCCAGCCGCCCTTGCGCAGCGCCGGTTGCAGCGTTTGGAGCGTGCGGAGATCGCCCTCCACATGCGCGAGGCCCCACTGGTCGGCGAGCGCGGCCTCCAGCCGCTCGAGATCGCCAAGTGGATTCTCGACATCGGGTTCGGCCACCTCGACATAGTAGAGCCGGGTCGCGGGATCGAGCACGATGTCGCGAACCTCAGCCCGCTTCCTCACGATCTGGCGATGAACCTGGCTCTCAGCGGGGACATCGATCACCAGATCGCCACGGATCTCGGCCTGGCAGCCAAGCCGCCGGCCTGGCTTCAATCCGCGCTTCTCCTCATAGCGCGCTTCAACGGCGTTGGGCGCCGAGAGGGCCTCCGGCTCCGACGTGATCGCGTGTTTGGCAAATGTGCCGAATGCCGGCGCACACTGGCATTTCGAGCAAATCCCCCGCCCGCCGCAGACGCTGTCGAGATCGACGCCGAGCGTCCGCGCCGCCGCGAGCACGGTGGTCCCCGCGGCAACGTGGCCGCGTTTGCCCGAGGGCAGGAAGACAACAAGGGGGTCGGTCGACATCGATCCATGTCCTACAAGTGCACCCTGACGCTAGCCACCGCCCTGAGGCGCGCCCGCCGCTTCCCGCCATTCGATGACGCTTTTGCGTCTTTTCGAGCCTTGCCAAGCGCCGCGCGGCGGACTGCGGACCCGCACCTCCGAACCGACCGAGGGCCTTTAGCGGACAGTAACCATCGGATGTGTAGGACCTCGCCACCCTTGGAGGGCGAATGGACCGACTGAGCATCACACTGGCCGGCTGCCTTGCGCTGGTCGTGGCGACAACGCTGCTAGACACCCCCATGAGAAGCGGGGCTGGTCTGCTCTTCCTGGGCCTTCTTCTCTTTCAGTTTCGGCGCCGTCCCTCGCAACCGGAGCCGTCGACCGCGCCGCTTGATGTGGCTGGGGAGGAGGACCTGAATCCACAGCCGCCTGACGTTGGGCCGGCACCCGAGGACAGCGTCTACGAAGACATCTTCTCCCGCCTTGCCAAAGGCGATGTGACCGTCCGCCATCCCGATCCTGCCGCAGAGGCGAACACAGCGTTGGAGCTTGTGCAGACCGCCATTGACGAGGCCGTCGCCCTTTCGGAATTGATGGCGAAGGGGGATCTCTCGACGCGGGCCAACGGTATGTATCCGGGCGGGCTCTCAGCGCTCGGCTCAAACCTCAACACGGTGCAGGATGAGCTGAGGGCGATGATCCGCACGGCAGGGGGCGTGGCCGAGGAGGTGACGACGCGGAGTGAGGCGCTCAACACGGCCGCAGGTGCTGCCAAGGCCCGGAGTGAGGAGCAAACGGCGCATTTGCGCGATGTTACGCGCGTGCTCGAAGGGATCGAGGTGGCGACCGGTTCTGTCGAGGACCATGCGAACCAGACATCGGCTGCCATCGGCGACATCAAGGAGACCGCCGGTGCGGGCGCGGTCGCGGCGGTGGATGCCGAGACGGCGCTCACCCGAATGGAAGGCGATGCACGCGAGATCGGCGCAATTCTCGAGACGATCGAGGCGATTGCCCAGCAAACAAGCCTCCTCGCTGTCAATGCCTCGATTGAGGCTGCGCGCGCCGGCGAAGCTGGACGCGGCTTTGCGGTTGTCTCGGAGGAGGTCAAGGCGCTTGCCAATCGCTCCGCCGAAGCGTCCGCCCAGATCCGCCACATCGTCGACAAGACGGCGCGTTCGGTTGAACGCTGCGCGACCGAGATCCGCTCCTGCGCCGAAGTGATGACCCGGATCGGTGAGAAAGTGCCGCCGACTGTCGCGCTGACCCACCTGATCGCCGAAGGGGCTGCCAAGCAGCGCAGAGCCGTCGGCCAGGCGACCGACGCGATGCGAGACGTGGCAAAGGCGGCGGACGCCGGGGCCGCTCATGCCCGCCGGGAAGCCGAAGGCGCGGGCGACCTGATCCGAGCCACATCGGGTTTGAGCGCAGCCCTCGGCCGCTTCCTCCTCGAAGACGAGAGCATGGTGGCAAACATCACCTCCCGCGCCGAGAAGGTCTCTAGGCGCCTAGAGGCCGCCATCGATCGGGGAGAGATCAGCCTCGACGCCCTCTTTTCCACCGACTACCGGGCGGTCCCGGGCATCGCGCCCGCACAATACATGACGGAGTTCACGCCGCTTATGGATCGGCTGCTGCCGGACATACTGGAGGGCGTCTACGACATTGGAGACGGGATAGTGTTCGCAGCCCCGATCAACCGAGACGGTTACATCCCGACGCACAACGCCAAGTTTTCAAAGCCTCCTCGCCCCGGGGAGACGGTTTGGAACGCGGCCAACGCACGCAACCGCCGCTTCTTCGCCGACCGTGTCGGCCTTGCGGCGGGACGGTCAACGGCGCCCGTCCTCGTCCAGTCCTACCGCCGCGACATGGGGGGCGGCGCCTTTGTCACCATGAAGGACATCTCCGCGCCCATCTTCGTGCGCGGACGGCACTGGGGCGGGCTCCGAATGGGCTACAAACCTGCGGAGACCGTCGTGGCCAAAGGGGTCGCAGCCTAGGTCTCAGCCAGGCAACGGGCATCACTGCCCGAGCAAACGATTGTAGCGCACCTCCACACTGTCAGTCTGCCCCAGCGCAGCGAAGCCGCGCCTCATCTGCCACCGTCGCCATGTGGTCGGTGCACCTTTTTTGTCGGCAAGCCGACCAAGGCGCTTGGCTGTCTGTCTAAGCTCGCTAGCGGATCGACCGAGACAAATGGATCCATCTGTGCAGGTCTGCGGCATGAGCATGTTGACGGACGTCACACGCGCCGGCGAGGATCGCACGCGGCGTGAGGGGATCGTCTCGCATCCCTCGACCCCAAAGAGGCATGGCTGGC
>JBCCWM010000406.1:0-4335 GCA_039193505.1 Pseudomonadota bacterium
GCGGTTGAGCGAGGCTCTGTCGGTCCTGTCTTGCGGTCCTTGACTGACCCCCGCTTCCGCCCCTTTGCGACCGTCTTCGGGGTGATGCCCAACTCCCGGCTCAGCTCCGCGGTCGACGCTTGCGACCGCTGCATCGCCGCTCTGACGGCGTGCGCGGTCGTGGCGCTCCCGCGACGAGCTTGTCCCATAATGCGTCCTTCCATTCCATCGAACAGATCGCACCATCAAACCATGGGATCAAACACCTAGGACTCATCCCGTCGTCGCTCCCTCTGCAACAAAAGCCGAGTTTGTCCTCACGAACCTCGTTCTCTTCCTGCGGCCGTTTGGTCACCTTGCGGAGCCGAGCCAACTCGGCGCTCCCGGCCTCCGGCGCCGCGACGGCGCCCGCCGAGCCTTCCGCAAGCCGATCAAGATGCCGAGGCTCTTCCTCAGCCACCGTCGCGACGCCTAGCGCGCCCGCCACAAGCCTAGGTCGCTCCGGCCCGGCCAAACGGGCGCCGGACCCGTCCTCGAGCTCTTGCGAACTCAATCGCCGCGTTCGCTTCGCAATCTCATCGCCCAAGATCCACGGTCTTCTCAACCTATTGTCGCGGTTTCCGGGGACAGACTCACTCGTGTCGGGAAACCTCTCGCCCGTGGCGCCTGGAGCGGAGGCACAATGCGGTGCGCTCCCGACCGGCGGGGGCCGGCTCTTCCGCGCCGCCGCGAGCAACATGGAGACCGTCGGTCGGGCGAAGCCCGACTGTCTCAAGACAGACACGCGAACGCAGGCCTTCGTTCCCCTTCCCAGAGGCTCCAAAACCTGGGCAAGCGTTGTCGGCCGCTCGATGATCGCGACATCGGTCCCGCGATGGGCCGAAACGGCGACGGTCCCGACAGTGCCAAGACGAACCGCGGCTTGACGGCGTTGACAAACGCGCGCGTTCGCCGTGCTCGATCTCGGGCGCGGCGCGCGGCCATGGTGGAGTGGCCTCATCGAGAAGACCGAGGGCGTCGAGATCCGTGACCGCCGCCACGCGCGCAGGCCAGTGGCTCCGCGGCTGGACATTGGGCGGAGAAGTGCCACCAGATACGCCGAGATTCGCGGAGGGGGCAGTGGGACGGCCTGACCCGACCGCTGACAGTGGGGTGGCGGCATGACCACGAACATCGCTCTCGTCGGGATCGGCAAGATTGCCCGCGATCAACACATTCCAGCGATCGGCAAGAGCACGGGCTTCACCCTCTCCGCGACGGCCAGCCGGTCTGCCCGCGTGGAGGGAATTGCGAGCTACACGTCGCTGGAGCAGCTTCTCGACGCTGAGCGGGACGTGTCGGCGGTCTCGCTCTGCACACCGCCGCAGGTTCGCTACACCGATGCACGTTGCGCAATCGCGGCCGGGCGCCATGTGATGTTGGAGAAACCGCCGGGCGCCACACTGGCCGAAGTGCGAGACCTCGCGGCCCGGGCCCGTTCCGCCGGTGTGACGCTTTTTGCGAGTTGGCATGCGCGCGAGGCCGCAGCCGTGGATGCAGCTCGCGCATGGTTGGCAGACCGCACAATCCACGCCGTGCAGATCACATGGGAGGAGGACGTTCGCGTCTGGCACCCGGGGCAGGACTGGATCTGGGCTCCGGGCGGGCTCGGTGTGTTCGATCCGGGCATCAACGCGCTGTCCGTGATGACAACGATCCTGCCAGGGGCGGTGCACCTTGCGGAGGCGGAGCTTGCCTTTCCGGCAAACCGCGCAACGCCGATCGCTGCCACTTTGCAGTTTTCGAGCGACTTTGCCGCTGACATCAGCGCAAGCTTTGACTGGAGGCGGACCGGCCGACCGGCCTGGACCATCACCCTCGACACGTCTGACGGAGAGGCTGTGCTGAGCGAGGGTGGCGCGCGTTTCACCGTTGCGGGGCGCGACGTCATAGGCGGCGAAGACGAAGAGTATCAGCGCCTCTACGCCCGCTTTGCCGATCTCATCGCAACGGGGAGCAGCGACGTAGATGACAGCCCGCTGGTGCATGTCGCAGATGCGTTCATGATCGGCAAACGCAGGACGATCGACCCGTTCGAGTGGTGACGCACTTGACCGACGCCTCCAGTGAACACACTTGCCTTGACTGATAATATTCATTTTGAGTTATATTCAAACATATGGGATTTTCGAGATGATGCCACGGCTCCTATCGGCCGGCTCAGCCCTCGCGCCGGGCGCCAGCTTTGTGGTTCGGCGCCATACGACGGCGGGCTTGCGGGCTGAAAAGCACATGCACAATGCACACGAGCTGGCGGTTGTGGAAGCCGGGCAGATCAGGCTCTGCGAAGGGGGCACGGCCGAGGCGCTCACGGCGGGGACGATCATCTTCTTCCGTCCGGGCGATATGCACGCCTTCGAACTGCTCGGTCCAGATGCGTGCCTGACGACGCTCCTCTTTTTGTCCGACGCGGCCGACAGGCTGGTGGCGCGTCATGGCGCGGATCTCGAGGGCCTCTTTTTCTGGTCGACAGCGGAGCGGCCGTCGCGCACCACGCTCGGCGCGGAGCGGCTGACAGCGTTGACGGCGCGCATCCATGCCTTGGAGACGTCGGAGCCGACCTCTGCGAAGGTGGAGCAGTTTTTGCTGTCCGCCATGACTGAGCTCATCGCCCGCGATGAGGCCGGGCAGGCCGAGATGCCGACCTGGCTGGTGGAAGCCTGCGCCGCAGTCCGACGGCCCGAGATCCTCCGCGGAGGGGCGTCCGCGCTGGTCCGCGAGACCGGCCGCGCGCATGGCCATGTCTGCCGCCAGATGCGCTGGTATCTCGACACAACGCCGTCGGCCTTCGTCAACCGGCGGCGAAGCGAACGCGCCGCGCACCTCCTCGCAGAGAGCGATCTGCCGATTTCCGAGATCGCGCTTGGCTGCGGGATCGAGAACCTGAGCCATTTCTACCGCATGTTTCGGCGCCACTATGATTTGACACCGAACGCCTTTCGCCGCCTTCACCGCATCGCAAGCTGATCGTCCCTTCCCGCGGCAAACGGCCTTTGGCAAGGTCCTGTCTGGGAGGACGAAGCATGGCACGACCAGAGGCGAGTTTTTCGGGGCCGGAGGTCTGTCGGTGGCCGGCCCGACAGGCCGTCGCGGCGCTCAAGGCGGGCGAGGTCACACCGGGCGATCTGCTGGACGCCGCACTGGCGCGGATCGAGGCGGTGGACCCGGCGGTGAACGCCGTTGTCATCCGCGCGGAGGAGCGGGCGCGGGCGGCCGTGGCGGCAGTGTCGGAGCGGGACGCGCAAGACCATCGCGGTTGGCTGGCGGGGTTGCCGATCGGCGTCAAGGACTTGATCGCGGTCGCGGGCCTGCGCGCGACTGGGGGGACACCGGCGCTCGCAGACAATGTGCCGGACACGAGCGACGCTCTGATCGAGCGGCTCGAGGCTCGCGGCGCAGTGATCACGGGCAAAACGAACACGCCGCAGTTCGGGGCCGGCGCGAACACGTTCAACGCGCTCTTTGGCGAGACGCGAAACCCCTGGGACACGCGAAAGAACGCCGGCGGCTCCTCGGGGGGCGCGGCTGTGTCGCTCGCCACCGGGCAAGTCTGGCTCAGCCACGGTTCGGATCTCGCGGGATCGCTCCGGACGCCCGCGGCGCTCTGCGGTGTGGTGGGGTTCCGTCCGTCACCCGGCCGCGTGGGCGGCGCACCGGTCGACACCGCGTTCGCGCTTGAGGCCGTGCAGGGTCCGATGGCGCGCGATGTCGGCGACACGGCCCTGTTCCTCGATGCCATGGTCGGCGCAGATCCCCGGCATCCGCTCAGCCTTGAGGAACCGGCAGAAGGATATCAGGCGGCGCTCGCGCGCAATCCCGGGCCGATCCGGGTTGCGTTCTCCGAAGACCAGGGCGGGCTTGCTCCCGTGGAGCCCGAGATCCGCGCCGTCCTCCGGGACGCCATGGCAGCGGTCGAGGGCGATGGCCTGACCGTGGCGGAGGCCTGTCCCGCCCTGCCGGGCCTTGAGGAGGCCTATGTGACCCTCCGCGGCATCCATTACGGCGCCGTCCTTGCGCGGATGCCGGACCACATCCAAGCGGAGTTCAAGGCGACGCTCGCGGGAAATGTCAAAACGGCGCTGGCCCTGACGACTGAACAGATCTTCGATGCGACGCGGGTGCGCTCGCAGCTCTACCACGCAATGCGCGTCTTCCTCGAAAGCTTCGATGTCCTTTCGATCCCCGTCGTCGGCATCGCGGCGGGGCCGGTGGAGGAGGAGTATCCTCTGGCGGTCGACGGTGTGCCGACCGCTGACTACATCGATTGGCTTCGGTTCTCGTTCCTGGCGTCCACAACGGCCCTGCCCGCACTCTCAC
>JBCCWM010000407.1:0-4330 GCA_039193505.1 Pseudomonadota bacterium
AGGATCGCCCTGGCGCCCAGGCCATCGCCGCTCAGAAGACCGATCCGGCATCGCCGGACATGCCTCTCTAGGCCAGCCATGCCTCTTTAGCGTTGAGGGATGCGAGACGATCCCCTCGAACCGCGTGCGATCCTCGCCGGCGCGTGTGACGTCCGTCAACATGCTCATGCCGCAGACGCGCACAGACGGACCCATTTGTCTCGGTCGATCCGGGAGCGCTCGCCCCGATCGGCGACCGTCACACGGGAGTGACTGCATCGCCCACTGCGATCCGCCCAGGGACGAGGACCGCCGCGGTCATCCCTCCATGGCCGCGCATCGCCGAGTAACCGCCATGGCCGAGCGCCTCCTCCATCCGCGAGCAAGGGGCCGCCGGACCGGTCACCTCGAGGAGCGCCGTACCGATGCGGATCCGTCGCTTCCGAAGCGCCAGGAGGTTGATGCCAGAGACGACGATGTTGCGGCGCAAGATCTCCGGCGCGACCGGTCCGCCTCCCATCATGGCGCCGATCACCGCCAGATGCTCCGCCTGGATCAAGGTCACCGCGCGCTTGCCGGCCCGGCCGTGATCCCCCGCGAGGCCTGCCCGCCCGACGGCCGCCTCGGACACGGCCTCAAGCGGTGCGCGGCGCTCCAGGCGGAGACCGATCCAGCGAACGCACCCCGCCTGCGCCGATCTGGCCAACAACTCCGCCAATGGGACCATCATGGACCGCGCAGGCCCCATTCCCGGCGCGACCGGACGCCCCCGCCTCTGTGCAGGAGCGTGCAAAGGACGATGACCCCCTGCCCTGTCCTCGCCGACCCAGACGTCGTCGCCGACCGGGCCGCCCTCTGGTCGCGCCTCGTCCAGATTGGCAGGGCCGCAGGCCTCGCGCGCACGGGTTTCAATCTCACGATCGTTTCTCCAAAGTCCAAGACCAAGGCACGTCTACCACAACAAGGAGACTGTCATCATCCTCGAAGGGGACAGGCCATCTACACCTCGGCAAGTAGGAACCGCGCACGACGGGATTGACGAGGCGGGCAGTGGCATCCCGGCCCAGATCGACAACTCGGGCCAAGATATGCTTCGCGCAGCTTCCGATGAAAGAGTTTGTCTGCCCGGACAAGGCGTGCGTCCTAGTCAAAGACGCGCCTGCCTCGACCTCTCGGATAGCGTCCTCGCCCGAATGGCGACGTTCGTCAGGTCGAACCGGACAGGGACAACGACAGAGAGCCGGAGACAGAAGCAGCCGAGGACAAGCTTGGCGGTCCCACGGTCGGGTGGGCTCAGATATCTCCACCAGGCAGTCGCCCTGCACAATCAACGCCGATGGCGCTCCGACCACGTCGAACGCCAAAACCTGAGGCCTGTCCATTGCCCTCGCCCCGCGTGCCGTTTATCCAGCCCCCCGAAATCTCACTTTGGAGGTCGGGATGGCGAGCTACCAGTACGTCTACTTCATGGATGGCGTTTCCAAGACCTATCCGGGCGGGAAGAAGTGTTTTGAGAACATCCGGTTGAACTTTCTGCCCGGCGTGAAAATCGGCGTTGTGGGGGTCAACGGCGCCGGCAAGTCGACGCTGATGCGGATCATGGCGGGCCAAGACAAAGACTTCTCGGGCGAGGCTTGGGCCGCGGAGGGTGCAAAGGTCGGATACCTCCCGCAGGAACCCCAGCTCGACGAGACAAAGACCGTCCGTGAAAACGTGATGGAGGGTGTGGCGGCCAAAAAAGCGCTCCTCGATGAGTTCAACGACGTGGCGATGAAGATCGCCGAGGACCCCGATCTCATGGACCGCATGACGGAGCTGCAGGACCAGATCGACGCGGACAACCTCTGGGATCTCGACAGTCAGATCGACATCGCGATGGAGGCGCTCCGCTGTCCCGACGACGATGCAATGCCCGCAAACCTCTCAGGCGGCGAGCGGCGACGGGTCGCGCTCTGCAAGCTGCTTTTGGAGGCGCCGGACATGCTCCTCCTCGACGAGCCGACGAACCATCTCGATGCCGAGACCATCGCCTGGCTGCAAAAGCACCTGATCGAGTACAAGGGCACGATCCTGATCGTGACCCACGACCGCTACTTTCTGGACGACATCACCGGCTGGATCCTGGAGCTCGATCGGGGGCGGGGGATCCCCTACGAGGGCAACTACTCCGCCTGGCTCGAGCAGAAGGCCAAGCGGCTGGAGCAGGAGGCGCGCGAGGACAAGAGCCGGCAAAAGACGCTCACCCGCGAGCTCGAGTGGATCCGCGCCGGCGCCAAGGCGCGCCAGGCCAAGCAGAAGGCCCGGATCAACGCCTACAACGACCTCGCCAACCAGTCCGAGCGCGAGAAGGTCGGCCGCGCCCAGATCGTGATCCCCAACGGGCCGCGATTGGGGGGCAAAGTGATCGAGGTTGACGGGCTCACCAAGGCGTATGGCGAGAAGCTGTTGATCGACGGCCTCTCCTTCACGCTGCCGCCGGGTGGGATCGTGGGCGTGATCGGGCCCAACGGCGCAGGCAAGTCGACGCTCTTCAAGATGCTGACCGGTGAGGAGACGCCCGACGGTGGGGCAATCGACGTGGGCGACACTGTCAAGCTCGCCTATGTCGACCAGAGCCGCGACGCGCTCGACGGTGGCAAAACCGTGTGGGAGGAGATCTCGGACGGGCTTGACGTGATCAAGCTTGGCGATGCGGAGATGAACAGCCGCGCCTATGTGGGCGCGTTCAACTTCAAGGGCGGCGATCAGCAGAAAAAAATCGGGCTGCTCTCAGGGGGCGAGCGGAACCGCGTGCACATGGCGAAGCTTCTTCGATCGGGCGGCAATGTGCTGCTCCTCGACGAGCCGACCAACGATCTCGACGTCGAGACGCTGCGGGCGCTTGAGGATGCACTCGAGGATTTTGCGGGCTGTGCTGTGATCATCAGTCACGATCGGTTTTTCCTCGACCGCCTGTGCACCCACATCCTCGCCTTTGAGGGCGAAGCGCATGTCGAGTGGTTCGAGGGCAATTTCGAGGATTACGAGGCCGACAAGATCCGCCGCCTCGGCCCAGACGCCGTGGAGCCGAAGCGGATCAAGTATAAGAAGTTCGCACGCTAACGGGCCCGCCTGACCAGGGGCTGGTCGCGATACTCATCGGTCGGTCCGCCGCCAGCGGGAACCGGGCGTCGTGGGCGCGCGAAGCCAAGTGGGGGTACGCATGCCGGGGCGTGTTTTCATTGAGGATCCGCTGAGCGAGATGGCGGCGGTCTTTGACGCCGATCCGCCGCAGGAGGCCTCGGGGCCGCGGCTCGACGCGGCGCCGGGCGAGACTTTTGTTGTTTTGGTTGAGGGACCTCTCCTCCGCGAGATGCGCTGGCAGATGATCATGACCGGGCGTCGGAACGCCCGCGGCCGCCCGGTGATGGAGACCATCGTCAACGCCCGCTCGGAAACCGTGTTCGAAAAGTCGGCCTATGCCGGCGTCCGCCGCGGCGTGCTGCCGGTGAACGGCTGGTACGAGTGGACCGGGGCGACCGGGCGAAAGACCAGATGGCGGATAGAGGCGCCAGAGCGGCGGTGGTTGGCCTTTGCAGCGATCTGGGACATCTGGCGCGCACCGGGCGGGGCGGAGGTTGCCCAAATGGCGACGCTGACCGTGGAGCCGTCCGCAGATGTCAAAGCGATCCACCACCGGATGCCTGCGATCCTCGCCCAAGAGGATGTGGAGCGCTGGCTCGTTGAGGGGGGCGCGTCGCTCCTCCGCCCGGCGCCCGAGGGCCTCCTCAGCGTCACGCAAGCGCACGGTGATCTAACCGGGCAGTAACGTGAGCCTGCGCAGGGTCCGCCCGTCACCGGAGGACCCCCCATGCCCAACATCAAGCGCACCAAAGCGGAAGAACGCGCCCACACCGAGCTTATCCTCTTGCTGTCGGAGAACGATCTCTGGATGCGCGCCTTCCGCCTCAAGGACGCCTTTATCCCGGCCGCCTGGGCGGAAATGGACCAGATCGCCCCGACCGAACCGCCGCGCGTCGAGGTGACGCTCGACCTCGATGCGGACATGGTCAAATGGTTCCGGGGGCTGGGCTCCGGCTGGGAGGGCCGCCTCAACTCAGTCTTGCGAAGCTACATGCTCGCCGTGGTCAGCCGCGAGATTGAGAGCCGTCGCGACCGGGACTGGCGGGGAGAGCCGATCTAGAACATTTTCGGCTCGATCTGGCTTATATCCGGAGTTTGTGAAGCAGTTTGCGCACTCGTCTTGGCTGAGAGCATCAAGGGCTATGGCGATGGCTGCTTCCAAGGCTTCTGAGGTTCGTGCTGCTGCCTTTCGAAGGATTGCCTTGATCTTGGAAAGGGCTTGTTCGAT
>JBCCWM010000408.1:0-4323 GCA_039193505.1 Pseudomonadota bacterium
CAGTCAAGAGCCCGGCCTGTGGCGTCCGGGGGATCCAACTGGGGAACCGCGGATGAGCGTTGAGCGAGCCGGGACGCAAGCGGTCGACCCGACCGACGAGGCAGACGATCTCGATGTCGGCGACCGCCTCAGGCAATTTCGCAGATCGTCCGGGCTGCGCCTGAAGGATGTCGCCGAGGCTGCCGGCTGCTCGGAGAGCATGTTGTCCAAGGTCGAGAACGGACAGGTCAGCCCGTCCATCAACATGCTGCACCGCCTGACGCGGGCGCTCGGCGTCAACATTTCGAGCCTGTTTCTGACGACACAGGATTCGACGCCCTTTGTTCATCGGCGGGGCAACAGGCCGCTTTTGGGCACGCATTCGATCCGAAAGGGAGACGGTCTGACGCTGGAGAGCCTGACGCCCTATGAGATCCACGGCCACCTCCAAGGCCAGCTTCATACGCTTGCACCGGGCGCGTCGAGCGACGGCACGATCGCCCATGAAGGCGAGGAAGTCGGCTATGTCGTGGACGGGGCGCTTGAACTGACGGTCGCGGGAAAGACGGCCGTGCTGCACGCCGGGGATTCCTTCTTTTTCGATTCGTCCCGACCACACGCATTCCGAAACCCGGGCAAGACCGCCACGCGTGTGGTCTGGGTGAACTCTCCCCCGACCTACTGATTTTTCAGCAGCGACGCTGGCGGAGGGGCCGGGTTGCGGGAATTGACTTGACGGAAAGTGAAGTGGTCTGATTTGAGGGAAATCAGTGCACTCAGATGCCGGCGGCACTCTGGCTGGCCGCAAAGTGCTGGGCGACGGGCCACGGACAACTCGGAGGATACAGTCTTGAAAGCACTTATGATGATGACGACGGCCGTCGGTGTGGCGTCTGTAGCGCTCACCGTGCCATCCCTTGCGGCTGACGTGACGCTCAAGATTGCGCATGTGCTCCCCGATGGAGACCCGCGCGACCTGGGCGCTGACAAGATCGTCGAGCTGATCGAGGCGGACGCGCGCTGCAGCGTGGACGGCCAGGTGTTCCCGTCGGGCCAGCTCGGCATGTTCAACGACATCAACGAGGGCGTTCAATTCGGTTCCATCGAAATGAGCGTGATGCCGGCCTCCTACATCGTCGGCACCGAACCGCTGTTCGGGATTTTCGATTTCCCCTTCTTCTGGCCGGCCGATGTCGATGCGCTTCTCGAGCTGCACCGGTCGCCTGCGATGCAGGAACTCGCGTCCGAGATGGAAAAGCACAACATGGTCATGCTCGACGTCTGGCACACAGGCTACAAGCAGTGGACCGGCAACAAGCCGTTGAACGAGCTCAACGCCTATGACGGCCTTGTGTCCCGCGTCATGCCCTCTCCGGTCCTGGCTGAGCAGCAGCGGGCGTTCGGTCTGAACCCGGTGACGATGCCGTTCCCGGAGACCTACTCGGCGCTCCAGTCCGGTGCGATCGATGCGCAGGAAAACCCGATCCCGACGAGCTGGAACATGAAGTTCCACGAGGTTCAAAGCCACGTCACCATGACCTACCACGGCAATCTCGATCAGGTGATCCTGGTCAACAAGCCCTGGTGGGATGGCCTGAGCGACGGCTGCAAGGCGGCCATCAACGAGGCCATGCCGGAGGCCAACAAAGTGACGCTCGATCAGACCATGATGCAGGAAGAGAACGCGATGTCGGACTTCCTCTCCCAAGGCGTTGAAGTTGTTGAGGTCTCGGAGGAGCAGCGTGAGGCCATGAAAGACGCTGTGCTGCCGCCCGTTCTCGAGTTTTACCTCTCGAACAACGGCGCGCGCGGCGAAGAGCTGCTGCAGATGTTCCAGGATCAGATCGGCGGCAGCTGATCTTGTGACGCTGGCGCCATGACCGCCACCCCAGACACAACGCGCACCCCGCCTTGGGTGCGCGTCCTTGACGGGCTGCAATCGGTCGTGTCCTGGGCCAGTGGCTTCGCGCTCATCTGCGTGACCCTCACTGTCTTTTTCAATGCGACCGGCCGGTATCTGACGGGATGGTCGTTTTTGGGCGGAGAGGAACTCGCGCGCCTTCTAACCGTGTGGATCACCTTCGTGGGTGCCTTCGCCTTGGTGCGGCACGAGCGTCACGTCAACATCGACCTCGTCTTGGGGGCCTGTCCGCCGCACGTGCAGCGCGTGATGCGCGGGGCCGTCGGAGCGATCGGGATCTGCGTGATGAGCTATCTCGCCTGGACCGCCTACCAGCTTTCGGCGTTCAGCTTCGGCACGGGCCAGATGGGCACGACACTGCCCGTCCCGCGCGGTCTCTTCTTCTTGCCGGTCTGCGTCGGTGCGGTCCTGATGCTGATAGCCTTTGCGGAGATCTTCGTCCGCGCGATCCTCGACAGGCTCGAACCGCTTGAGGTGATGGGCGCCGACCGCCTCGACCGCGACGCATAGATCATGCACGTCGCCGTTCTCTCCGCCGTTGCCCTCGTCGTCCTGCTGATCGGCGCGCCGATCTTTCTGGCGATCATGGCCGGGACCATCATCACCTTCGAGGCCTTCGGTCCACCGATCCCGTCGATGGTGCTGCCGCAGCGGATGGTGGACGGCGTCAACAAGTTCTCGCTGCTCGCGATCCCGCTCTTCATCTTCGCGGCCGACATCATCGCGCGTGGCCAGATCGGCGCGCGCCTCGTCCGGCTGGCCGACGCCTATGTCGGTCACATCACCGGCGGTCTGGCCATCGCAACCGTGCTGGCCTGCGCGCTCTTCGGAGCGATGTCCGGGATCGGCCCGGCCGCGGTCGTCTCCATCGGACCGCTGGTCTTTCCAGCGCTCGTCAAACAGGGCTACTCGCGGGGCTTTGCCGTGGGCCTCATCACCACCTCGTCGACGCTGGCGATGCTCATCCCGCCGGGCGTCGCTATGATCCTCTACGCGCTTCAGACGAACTCCTCGATCGGGGCGATGTTCCTGGCGGGTCTCATGGCCGGCACCGTCTTTACCTCCGTGCTCTGCGCCTACGCTTACGTCTATGCAAAAGTAAGAGGCGTGGAGCGGGGCGAGAAACTCGACTGGAAACGCCGGTGGGACGCCACCAAGACGGCAATCTGGGCCCTCGGTCTGCCCGTCTTTGTCCTCGGCGGCATCTATGGCGGTGCGTTCACCCCGACCGAGGCCGCCGCCTTCGCCTGCATCTACGCAATCGTCGTCGAAGTCCTGATCTATCGGTCGATGCGCCTCCATGAGGTCTTCTACGCGGCCAACCAATCCGCCGGAACGATATCGGTTCTCCTGATCCTGATCGCCGCCGGCACGGCGCTGACCTACTACCTGACGCTGAGCCAGGTCCCGCAGCAGGTCACCCAGCTTTTGTCCGGGGCCACCACGATCGAGGTTCTCCTGATCATCAACGTTGTCTTCCTCGTCGGGGGCATGTTCGTCGATCCGAACTCGGCCATCATCGTCTTGACCCCCCTCATCTTCCAAGCCGCCCTCGCGTCCGGGATCGACCCCATCCATCTCGGCGCCGTCATTGTGGCCAACGTTGCGCTTGGCATGGTGTCGCCCCCGTTTGGTCTCAACCTCTTCATAGGGATCACGACCTTCAAGGTCAGCTACCGCGAGGTCGTGGCGGCGGTCCTCCCCTTCATCGGCCTGATGCTGCTCGTCCTCGTGATCCTCACCTACGTGCCGGCCATCGTCCTCTGGTTGCCATCTCTAATATAGGCGCCAGCCGCAAGCGGTCTCTATGCCACACTCCGAGTGGAGCGCCGCCTCGGTTTCGACGCGGAACAGTCCCCCGAAAGTGCTCCACCGACCGGGATGGCGTGTCCCGCAATTTGGAGGATCGGCGATGGTCGAGAAAAGGAAGACACCCGACAAGAGTGTTTCGATGCACCGGCATGGTGAAACTCCGAGGCGGCAGCAAGAGCCGAGGCCGTCTGCCCGAACCGAGTCAGGCAGCAGATCGGCTGGCAGGGAAGCGGAGCGCCTACCGGAGCTCCCCCAGTGGCAAAAGTTATGGATGGACGAGCGGCTCGTGCAAACGCATTCGGCCTGGCGTGGGGCAAGTCGATCCGTCGAGGGCTTAAATGGGGCGCTCTACGGCACGTCACGTCGTCGCCGATGCATCGACCATGCGCGGAAAGAACTCGGAGTGTCTGAACGAACGTTCCCCGCGCTGACGGACACGTGTCGCCTCAAGACGGAGTGTGGTTTTCATGCCAAGACCAGGGCAGGGTTTCCCCCGGGTTCCGGACCGCGTGGCTGTTTCGTCGAGCGGCCGTTCTTGGCTCGATGTGCGGGCGCTCTTGGGGGGGGCGGTGGCGGATGCTCGAATGACGCGGTGTCGGTTGTAGAAGATC
>JBCCWM010000409.1:0-4304 GCA_039193505.1 Pseudomonadota bacterium
GAGGGGCCGCCCGAGACGCTGACGCTCTCAATCACGTCGGGATAGAGCGTTCCTTGGGCGAGGAATGTCGCGCCCTCAAGCTGCTTCGCCTCCGCCTCAAAGACCTCGATGAAGAGGCGGCCGATGGTCTTGCGCTTGGCCTCCGGGTCGGTGACGCCGGCAAGCGCTGCGAGAAAACGGTCGCCCTCGTCGGCCACAATCAGCGGGATGTTCTGGTGGTTGCGGAAGGCGCGGGTGACCTCCTCCGCTTCGCCCTCCCGCAGAAGCCCGGTGTCGACGAAAATACAGGTCAGCTGCGCGCCGATCGCGTCGTGGAGGAGGGCGGCGGTGACCGAGCTGTCGACGCCGCCGGAGAGGGCACAGATCACCCGGTCGGACCCGACCTGGGCGCGGATCTGCGCGATCGCCTCCTCTCGATAGGCGGCCATCGTCCAGTCACCGGTGAACCCGGCGAGGCGCGTGAAGTTCTGAAGCAGGCGCGCGCCGTGTGGGGTGTGATGCACCTCGGGGTGGAACATGCTCCCGTAGATCCGCCGCGTGCTGTCGCCGATCAGCGCGAAGGGCGCACCGGGGGAGGTGCCGATGACCTCAAAGCCCGGGGCGAGTTCGGTGATCCGGTCGCCGTGGCTCATCCAGACTTCCTCGGCGCCGTCCGCGAAGAGCCCGTCAAAGATCGGATCTCCTTCGTGGCCGCCTGTGGGCGTGACATGTGCGCGTCCGAACTCCCGCGTGTGCCCGCTCTCGACCCGGCCGCCCAGCGCAAGGGTGAGCGCCATCTGGCCGTAGCAGATGCCGAGGACCGGCACGCCGAGCGCGAAGACGGCATCATCCGCGCGCGGGGCGTCGGGATCTGTGGGGCTCGCCGGGCCGCCTGAGAGGATCACAGCTTTCGGCGCGAGTTCCTTCAGCCGTTCTGGCGTGATCCGGTCGAAGGGGTGGATTTCGCAATAAACATGCGCCTCGCGGAGGCGGCGCGCGATGAGCTGCGTCACCTGGCTGCCGAAGTCGATGATAAGAAGGCGCTCGTGGGACTGATCTGCCATGGGCTGGGGCTAGCGCAGCGCCAACTGGCGCGCAAGCGTCCTCAGCCGATGTCGGGTTTCGACAAGAAAGCGCGCTTTCGGTGCATGTCGGGCCCCGCCCGCTCCGCTAGGGTCCAGCCAGCGCGGCGAGGAGGAGAGGCACGTGGCGGAACAAGAAGGGCGCCGCCGGGCACGCGGCGGCGGCGCAGCGCGGCGGGCGGAACGCCAGGGCTTTCGGCTCGAGGCGGCGAAGGTGATCGAGCGCCGGGTGCCCAATTTCGAGATCCTCGATGCGGAGGCCTTGGAGATCATCGAGGCAAACGCCGAGACGGTGCTCGAGGAGGTTGGCGTCTCCTTTGTCGAGAACCCCGCAGCGCTCACGCGGTGGCGAGAGGCCGGCGCCGACGTGCAGGAGGACCGCGTCCGCATCCCCCGCGGCCTCGCCCGGACTCTGTGTCAAACGGCCCCGTCGCAGTTCACGCAGGCCGCGCGAAACCCGGAGCGCTCGGTGGTGATCGGCGGGCGCAACCTCGTCCTCGCCCCGGTCTACGGCCCGCCCTTCGTGCGCGATCTCGAGGGGGGACGGCGTTACGCGACGCTCGAGGATTTCCGGAACTTCGTGCGGCTGACCTACATGTCGAAATGGCTGCACCATTCAGGTGGCACGGTCTGCGAGCCGACGGATGTCGCGGTCAACAAGCGCCATCTCGACATGCTCCACGCGCATATGACGCTCTCCGACAAGCCGTTCATGGGCTCCGTCACAGACCCCGAGCGGGCGCGAGACAGCGTCGCGATGGCGCGGATCCTCTTCGGTGAGGCGTTCGTCGGGCAAAACGCTGTGATGACGTCGCTCATCAACATTAACTCGCCGCTCACGTTCGACAATGTGATGATGGGTGCGCTCGAGGTGTATGCTGAAGCGGGGCAAGCCACGATCGTCTCCCCCTTCATCGTCGGCGGTGCGATGGCGCCCGTCTCGGTGGCGGGCACGCTGACGCAGGTTCTGGCGGAGGTCTTGGCCGGCGTTGCCTACGCGCAGCTCGTGCGTCCCGGCGCGCCCGTCATCTTTGGCGCGTTCGTGAGTTCCATCGACATGAACTCCGGTGCGCCCACGTTCGGAACGCCGGAGGCGTCGAAGATCCTGTACGGGGCAGGGCAGTTGGCCCGACGCCTCGGCCTGCCGTTCCGCTCGGGTGGTGCGCTGTGCGGGGCGAAGCTGCCGGATGCGCAGGCGGCATATGAGACAGCAGCGACGCTCAACGCAGCCCTCCTTGGTGGGGTGAACTTCATGTTGCACTCCGCCGGATGGCTCGAGGGCGGGCTTGTCTCGTCGTTTGAGAAGTTCGTGATGGACGAGGATCAGCTCGGCGCGCTCCACACGCTCGCCGCTGGCGTCGACCTCTCCGAGGGCGGGCAGGCGATGGATGCAATCCGCGAGGTCGGGCCCGGCGGGCACTATCTCGGGTGCGCCCACACGCAGGCGCATTTCAAGGACGCGTTCTGGCGCTCGTCGGTCCTCGACTACAAACCCTATGAGCAATGGGCCGAGGAGGGCGCGCGCGACACGCAGCAGCTCGCCGCGACGCGGGTCCAGAGCCTGCTCGGGGCCTATGAGGCGCCGCCGCTCGATCCAGGGATCTCGGAGGCCCTTGCGGACTACGTTTCCGCGGCCAAGGCCCGCGTGCCCGACGCCTTCGCCTGAGCCTCAGGCCGCGACTGGCCTGCGCTCTTGCGCGCGTGCCTCGGCGATCAGGGCTGCAAGCAGCGAGATGTGATGCGAGGCCGAATAGGTCCGCGCGCCGGTCCGCCGCTCGCCTTCGGCTTCCTCTTCGGCAGCGAGCAGTGTCGGCAGCACCTGGCGCCGGCTTGGCACGGTTCCAAGCGCGGAGCGCAAGTCGCGCGCCGCGCGGTAGTCGAGCGCGGCGAGACGTGCGGCGCGCACAAGGAGGCGAGGGCGGACGAGTTCGGCGAGGGTGTCGCGTGATGACATGAGTTCGGATCTCCGTTGAGCTACTGGCTGCAACTCTCGGATCCCGGACGCCCTGTTGCGCGCCACGCTGCGCGAGCGTTCGCCCTCGCAACATCCAGCGATTAACCATCGATTTACAAATCAACTTTAAGGAGAGTTTTGTTCAAAGTGTATGTACAGGGTGACAAAGTGCCAAGTAGTTGTGCAAAAAGGAAAGGTCCGCCCGGCCACACCCCGGTTGCGGAACCAGATCCATCCGTCCCCGACAGTGTCGTCACGTATCTTGCCCACGTCTCCGGCAAGGTTCCCATCCGTGCGCTCGCACGTGCACAAGGATGTCACGCCTCGACACTGCTGCGACAAATCCGCCGCGTCGAGACCCGACGTGACGATCCGCTTGTCGATGCGGCGCTCGATGCCGCCGATCGGGACATACCGAAGCCCGTTCTGACCACGCCCCCAACCCCTGAGGAAGTTGCCGCCATGGTCGCCAAAGCTCAAACACGTCTTGAGGAGACGAACGAAACCGTGACGCGTGAGGCGAAGCGGATTCTGCGCAGGCTCTGCGAGAAGGAGGCGTTTCTGGCCGTCTCGCCAGAGCTCGACAAGGCCGTGGTCCTGCGTGAGACCGTGCCCGGTCGTCACACACGGATCGCCGTTGTCGATCGCACAATGGCGCATGAGTTCGCACTCCGCGATTGGATTGTCGCGGGCAGCGGAGCGAAGGTGACGCGCTACCGGATCACGTCAGCCGGGCGCGCGGCCCTGAAGCGGATGCTCGAGGTCGAACGCGCCGCCAAGGCCGGCACGGGCGAGGAGGCCAAGCCCTTTGCCGCGCAGCACCAGGAATATGGCGTGCGGCGCACGCAAGACCGTGACGGCGACGGTGCGGAGGTTGTCCGCTTCAACCTGGCGGAGAGCCCGCTCCTTATCCTGGGGCGCAAGAAGGACCGGAACGGGCAAAGCTACCTGACTTCGGATCTGATCGAGGCGGGTGAGCGTCTGCGCGAGGACTTTGAGTGCGCCCAGATGGGGCCGCGTGTGGCTCAGAACTGGGACCGGTTCCTCGCGACCGGGGACGCACCGGCGCCCCAACGCGGACCGCTCGAGGGGCCGACGGCAGCGCGGGAGCGGCTGTCGAAAGCGATGACGGCCCTGGGGCCCGGGCTCTCGGACGTTGTCCTTCGCGTCTGTTGTCTCCTCGAAGGTCTTGAGGCGGCGGAGCGGCGGCTGGGTTGGTCGGCGCGTTCGGGCAAAGTGGTCCTCAAGATCGCCCTGCAGCGGCTCGCGCTCCACTACCAGATCAAACC
>JBCCWM010000410.1:0-4289 GCA_039193505.1 Pseudomonadota bacterium
ATCGCAGCCCTTGCGGGCGCGCTTCGCGACCGCTGCCGCAGCGACATCATCCGTTTCAGCGGCAAAGCCCACGACGAGGCGCGGTCGCGATGTCGGATGGTTTGACAGATGCTTTAGAATGTCGGGGTTCTCGGCAAAACGTAGCGTCGGCGGCGTCCCCGACGGATCCTTTTTCACCTTGGAGGTGCCGGCGCCCACCACATGCCAGTCGGCGACAGCAGCCGCGCAGATTGCTACATCGACGGGCAAGGCGGCCTCTGCGGCGGCGGCCATTTCGGCCGCGGTCTCAACCTCGACGATCTCGGCGCCACCGGGTCGGGGCGCAGTGGCGGGACCCGTCACGAACACGACCTCCGCGCCGAGCGCCGCACATTCACGAGCGATGGCCGAGCCTTGCGCGCCTGACGATCGGTTGGCGATGTAGCGGACGGGATCGATCGGCTCATGCGTCGGACCGGACGTCACCAGAACCCGCCGTCCGCTGAGCGGCCCGGCGCTGAGGGCTGCCGCTATGGCGGCGACGATTGCGGGCGGCTCGGCCAGTCGGCCGGGGCCAAACTCGCCGCAGGCCATGTCCCCCTCGTCCGGCCCCACGACCAGGATTTGATCGGAGAGCAGCGTGGCGAGGTTGCGCTGTGTCGCCGGGTGCTGCCACATCCGCACGTTCATCGCCGGAGCGATCAACACGCGTTTGTCCGTCGCCATCAAGAGCGTGCTGGCCAGATCATTGGCGTGACCGCCCGCCATCTTCGCCAATAGATCTGCCGTGGCTGGTGCGACGACCACAAGATCGGCGGAGCGGGAGAGCTCAATGTGGCCCATCTCCGCCTCCCGCGAGAGGTCGAAAAGAGCGGTGTGCGCGGGTGTTCCAGCGAGCGCCGCTGCGCTCAAGGGGGTGATGAACTCTTCGGCCCCGCTCGTGAGAACCGGCACCACGTCGGCCCCCCGCCCTTTGAGAAGGCGGATCAACTCGAGCGACTTGTAGGCGGCGATGCCGCCGCCGATGATCAGAAGAATGCGCTGTCCGCGCATGGCACCCGTTCGCACTGAAGGTCTGGCAAACAGGTATGACGTCCGGCGGCCGGGGGCAAGGCTGACCGGACGCGCCCGCGGTCGATCAGGCGGTCGCGAGCATTGCGGCCGCGTTGCCCGTTGCCATCTCAAGCTGCTTCCGAAGTTTCTTGAGGGCCTGAGCCTCGAGCTGGCGAATGCGCTCCTTCGAGAGGCCGAGCTCGTTTCCGAGACTTTCGAGAGTGCGCGGCGTGTCCCGAAGCTGTCGCTCCACGATGATCATTTTCTCACGCGTGTTGAGCGTCTCGATGGCATCCTTCAGCCAACTCCGCGCGCGGGCGAGATCTTCACTCCGGCTGACGGTCTCATCGGCTTGGGGGGCGTCGTCCTCCAGCGTCTCGACCCACTCGCGACCTTCTTCTCCGGCTTGCTGGGCGTTGAGCGAAAAGTCGGAGCCCGCGAGGCGCGCGTCCATCATCTCGACATCCCGGATCGGCACGCCGACCTCGAGTGCGATCTTTTCGCGAAGCTCCTGGCCGCCGATCTCCTCGCCGCTGGCGCCTGCCTCGCGCTCGAACTTGGCGCGCACCCGGCGGAGGTTGAAGAAGAGCGCTTTTTGGCTGGAGGTTGAGCCGGTGCGCACCATCGACCAGTTGCGCATGACGTAATCCTGGATCGACGCCTTGATCCACCACACCGCATAGGTTGAGAAGCGAACACCCCGGTCAGGATCGAACTTTTCGGCCGCCTTCATCAGGCCCACCCCCGCCTCCTGGATCAAATCGGGCATCGGGGCGCCGTACCGACGGTACTTGGCCGCCATCGACACGGCGAGACGCATATAGGCGTTCACAAGTCTGTGAAGTGCCTTCTCGTCGCCGTCGTCGCGCCATGCACGTGCGAGTTGAAGCTCGGTCTCGGCGTCGAGCATCTCCGCGGCCATGGCCTGTTTGGCCACCGAACGCGTCCCGTCGCTGTCGTAATTCAAGGCCATTCTCAATCCTCCAAGCTGCCGGGTCTGCTCGTTTGTCACCTTTTGTCACAGGTACGAGCGGTCGCGGCTGGTGGATCACCCCGTGGCGCGAATACGGCCGCCAAGTCGTGAACAAAGTGTTTCTATGAGCGCGCGTGATCCGCGACGTCACACAGTCTCATTGGACGAAACCCTACCTCAGACGGCAGTTTGAGGCGTGGGAGGACGCCTATGACGTACGAACTCGTGATTGGAGAGCGGATGTACTCGACCTGGTCGATGCGGCCTTGGTTGATTTTTGAGCAGTTTGAGCTGCCGGTCCGAGTGGTGGTTGCGCCAATGGCAACGCCGCAATTTGCCGCAGATGTTGAGAGAATCGCTCCGTCTTTGACGGTTCCGGCCGTCCGGATCGGCGATGTGCCTGTCTGGGACAGCCTCGCCATCATCGAGACCTTGGCTGAGAGGCACCCGGATTGCCCGATCTGGCCTGCAGATCCTGCCGCTCGCGCGCTGGCCCGATCCATGGCGTCAGAGATGCATGCATCGTACAGCGCACTGAGGACTGCGTGTCCGATGAACCTCCGGGCGCTCCTGACCGGGTTTGAGGCAACGGACGCCGTCCGCTCGGACCTCGCGAGGCTCGAAGCTCTGTGGGCGATGCCCGGCGGGTCGTCGGTCGACCCTTGGCTCTTCGGCGGCTACTCCGCAGCTGACGCGATGTTTGCACCGGTCGCTGCGCGGATCGCCGGCTATGGCTTGCCGGTCAGTGCACGCGCTGCGACCTATGTCCGCGCCCATCTCAGCCACGGCCCGTTCCGGCGCTGGCGTGCAATGGCCTTCGCGGCCGACCGTCCCATGGAGCGATACGAGACCCATGGGTTGACGCCCGCCCCATGGCCGGGGCCGACGCCGCGGCCTGCGAAAGCAGTTGTGGCAGGGACGGCCGAGAACGCGCTCTGTCCGTTCTCTGGCCGCCCCGCCGTGGACTTGGCCGAGATCGACGGGCGCATCATTGGCTTCTGCAATCTGTTTTGCCGGGACAAGGCGGTGGCGGATCCGGATGCGTGGCCACAGATCGCCGCGCTCCTTGACGCTGCCTAGAACGACCGACAGTGGTCCTGGATCACAAAGGCTTCGCATGACGTTCGTGCTGTTGGGAAGATGGATCATGCCGCTCCTGTGCCGGATGCGCTGCGCAGTGTCAGGCGCTGGCGAGCGCGGCCGCGTTGGGCTTGACGCTTTCGCCCGCCACTGGAGCGCTTTGGGGCCTTTCGATCCTGCGCAGGGGACAGGGCGCTGGCGCCTCTGGGTCGCCCTCGCGGCAGCGGCGGGCTTGATCCAGATCGCTCCTTTCCGCTCGAACTGTTTGATCGCGAAGGCAACATGGCCATGCCCGAACTGGCCAAGCTCGGCTCAACGCAAATGACGCTGGTCGCGACCGAACGGTCGCCATTGTTGCGCAATCGGTCTGATCGACATCGGCAATGCGCAACGATCAGGAGACAGCTTGCCCTTCATGTTCAAACACGTCTCGGCCCGGCCGGATCGCGGTGTCTTTGGTGATTACCCTTTATTCAAACCCAATCTGAACCGCCAGCATGGGTGGTCACAGTGGAGCGAGAGTGGTGATGGATGCGCCCTTTGGATCACGGGGGCTTCGCCTGTTCCGGGCTGACGTGATCCACCTGATCAAGACACCGTTCCCATTCATCTCAGGCCACAGCGCCGACGTCTTGATCGCACCCTGGGCTATCACGGGGACGATGGATGAAGGCGCCCTTTTCGGTTCTGTCGAGCCGAAGCCGTAGGTGGACTTGGAGCCGGGCATCGCCGTGCCGCCCTACGGCCCAGATCCAAAACGCATCGGGATGGCGTTTTCCAACCTCGAGGCGCACCTGTGCGGGATCGCCGCGCCCGCTTTCACAGACATGGTCCTAGCTGTTTGATCCCACGGTTTGATGGTGCGATCTCTTCGATGGAGTGGAAGGACACACTGCGGGCCGAGGTCGTCACGGGAGCGCCACGAGCTCATTGACCGACGAGCGAAGGCCCGCCTACGCCGAGAGGGGCGCCCGCCGTCGGATCGGCGATGCAGCGATCGCAAGCGTCGACCGCGGAGCTGAGCCGGGAGCTCGGGATCAATCCGAAGACCGTCGCGAAATCGCGGAAGCGCGCGACGGTCGACGACACAAGGACGGGACCGAAGGAGCCTCGCTCAACCGCTCTCGGCGCGCAGGACGAGGCCATCGTCGTCGCCGTCCGTCGGCACACTCCGCCGGCGCCGGACGACTGTCGCCACGCCTTG
>JBCCWM010000411.1:0-4255 GCA_039193505.1 Pseudomonadota bacterium
TACGTGCCGGTCGCGGTGATGCCGGCCATCGCGGCGCCCATGGTGGTCTGGCCTGAGGCCACGGGCGGGCTTGTTGAGCCCTCGCGACTTCTTGCAGCGGCGGCCGTGATCGCAGTTGGCGTCGTCACCCGTTCCGTTCTCGGCGCGATCTTTGCGGGGATCGTGACGGTCTACACGCTCGGCGCCGTGCTCTAGCTGAGCTGGCGGGCCTGGGCGACGATCACTTCCGCCTGCCGGATGGAGGCGATGTCGATCAACCGGCCCTTGTAGACCGCAGCGCCCTGTCCGCTCGCCTTTGCGTCGGCCATCGCGGCGAGGATCTCCTCGGCCTCCCGCACGGTGTCCTCCGATGGCGTGAACACCTCGTTGGCGAGCGCGACCTGTTTCGGGTGGATCGCCCATTTCCCGACCATGCCGAGCGTTGCCGCACGGCTCGCCTGCGCGCGAAACCCATCATCATCCGAGAAATCACCGAAGGGGCCATCCACCGGCAAAACGCCGTGGGTGCGGCAGGCGGCGACGATCGCCGCCGTTACGCCATGCCAGGGATCGGGATAGTGCACAGCACCATCGGGGGCACGCATGTGGTAGCCCGCCTGAGTGCCGCCGATGCCCGTTGTCTGCATGCCCATGGAGGCCGCGAAGTCCGCCGCGCCCAGGCTCATCGCCTCGAGCCGGGGAGAGCCCCCGGCAATCTCGGCCACATTGGCAAAGCCCGCCGCAGTCTCGATGATCACCTCGAATTTGATCGGCGCCGTACGGCCCGCCGCGGCCTCCGCCGCGGTGACGAGGGCGTCGACCGCATAGAGATCCGCCGCCCGGCCAACTTTCGGGATCATGATCCGGCTGACCCGGTCGGACCCTTTCTCGATCAGCTCGACGACGTCTCGGTACCAGTGCTCCGTGTCGAGGCCGTTGATCCGGACCGACAACGTCTTGCGCCCCCAGTCGATGTCATGTGTCGCTGCGATGACGTTCGCGCGCGCGGCCGCCTTGTCGTCTGGCGCAACGCTGTCCTCGAGATCCAGGTTGATCACATCGGCTGCGGAGGCGGCCATCTTTGCGAAAAGTTCAGGCCGCGAACCCGGTCCGAAGAGTTGGCAGCGGTTGGGGACGGAAGGGGAGGCGGGCTGTAGGAGAAAGCTCATCGGATCCTCTGCGACATCCTATTGCGCAATTTGGATCGTCTCGATCATATTGTTGCGTGGGCGTCAAGCCTCGGCCGCCTCGCGCGCGCGCCGCCGCGCCACGGAGAGGACAAACATCGCCGCCCCGATCGACAGTGCCGATGAGAGGAGCATCATCAGAAGAAGCGGGTAGGCCCCCCACTCCGGCCGCAACAGCGCTCCGGTGAGCGCAGCGAGGGCGGCGCCCCCGCCGATCATCACCGCCCCGCCGAGGCCCGAGGCCGACCCCGCGAGCTGCGGGCGGACCGACACCATGCCCGCCATTGCCGCCGGCATCGACAGGCCATTGCCAATGCCGACAAAGAAAATCGCACCGAAGAGTGTAACCGGATGCACAAAACCCACCATAAAGAGGATCAATCCGCCGAGCATGCCGGCGGCCGAGAACACCGTGCCGGACATCATCATGCGGTTGAGACCAACCGCCTCTGCGTAAAGGCCCGAGAGGAAATTGCCGAGCATGTAGCCGATGGCGATGAACGCGAAATAGAACCCGAGGCGCGTCGCGGTGATCCCGAGAACTTCGGTCGCAACCCATGGGCCGCCGCCCAGGAAGGCGAAGAACGCGCCCGAGGCGAAGGCCGCCACGAGCGCGTAACCCCAGAACCTGTGAGAGGTCGCAAGTTCCGGGTATTGGCGAAACTGAGTGGTCACGCTGCTCGAGCGGGTGTGATTGGTCTCGCCCATGTCGAACCAGCAGATCGCGCCCACAGCCAGGCCGAAGGCCAGTACAAAGAGAAAGCTCGCCTGCCACCCGAATGCGTCATCGAGCCACCCGCCGATGATCGGCCCAATCATGGGCATCAGCGCCATCCCCATCGTCACATACCCGATCTTCGAGGCGGCCTGGTCCGGGCCCACCAGATCCCGTACCACAGCGCGCGACAGGACCATGCCCGTGGCCACCGCCGCCTGGATCAGGCGAAAGGCCAGGAAGGTCACGACATCCTCAGCGAGGACGCATCCTACGGTTGCAAGAAGAAAGACCACCAGCGCCCAGAGCATGACAGGGCGGCGCCCGAACCGATCAGACAGCGGGCCTACAAAAAGCTGCAGGATGGCCGTCATCGCGAGATAGGCCGACACCGCCAGCGAGACGACCGCATAGTCCGCCTCGAAGAAGGCCGCCATCGACGGGAGGGATGGCAGAAAAATGTTCATGTTGAGGGCGGCAAGACCCGCCATCAGAATGAGTGTGCTCAGATGTGGCGGCGTGTCGGGACGCAGCCAAATGGCCGCCGGCTCAGGGTCCGGCGCATGAACCGTTGTCATAAATATTTGCTCGAAAGTGCGACTGAGCGGCTATTCGGTCGACTTTAGCATACACACTTGGCGATGCAATCGGCGCCTCACTGAAGATCGGCAAAGGCGTCCTGCAGCCGCTCGACCGCGGTGCGCACCCGCGACTGGGTCATCGCAAAGTTGAACCGCACATGCCCCGCGCCGCCTGCGCCGAACATCTTGCCGTGAAAGCCGACGACCCTGGCCCGCCCCTCGATCCGGTCGCGGAGCTCGTCCTCATCCATGCCCGTGTCGCGGAAATCGACCCAGGCGAGGTAGGTTGCACCGAGGGGCATCGAGCGGACGCCCGGGATCGCGTTGAGCCCGTCATCGACGATCCGGCGGGTCTCATTGAGATACGCGAGGAGCGCCTCGAGCCAGTCTTCCCCATAGGCATAGGCCGCGGTCGTCATCATCACGCCGAAGCGGTTGGCCGAGGTCCCGAGCGCCGCGTGGGCCTTCGCAAAACGCGCGCGGAGCGCCTCGTTCGGGATTGTCACTTGCCCGGCTTTGCCGCCTGCGAGGTTGAAGGTCTTGGAGGCCGCGGTCAGCATCACAATCCGGTCGATCTGTTTCGGAGCCGCGTTGATCATCGGTGTGTGCGAGAAGCCCGGGTAGACCAAATCGTGGTGGATCTCGTCTGAGATCAGGATCAGGTCGTGCTTTTCGCAGAACTGGGCAACCTGGGCGAGCTCACCGGCGCTCCAGACTTTGCCGATGGGGTTGTGGGGCGAGCAGAAGATCACCATGCGCTCCTGCCCGGTCATCATCGCCTCGAGCGCGTCGAAATCGATGTGATAGCTGTCCTCTCCTTTGACGAGCTCGGCCTCCACGACCTCGCGTTCATTGGCGGCCACCATCTTGGAGAAGACATGGTAGACCGGCGTGAACAGGATCACGCGGTCTCCAGGCGCGGTGAACGCCTGCAGACAGAGGCCGATCGCAGTGACGAGGCCGTGCGTCGTTGCGATGCACTCCGGATCGACGCGCCAGTCATGGCGGCGGTCCATCCAGTTGACGATGGCGCTGTGATAGGCGGCGGAATCGCCAAAGTATCCGTGGACGCCATGGTCGACCATGTTTTGGAGCGTCGCGTTCACCGCTGGCGGGGCGCGGAAGTCCATGTCCGCGGTCCACATCGGCAAGCCGTCTGCGGTGCTGACCCCGAAGATGGCCTCGAGCTCGTCCCATTTCGCACAGTTGGTCTGGCGCCGCTCAATTGGCGTGTCGAAGTCAAAGCTCATTGCGATCCCGTCCTGTCCTTGGGTGTAGTGACGCTAGCGCCTCGGCGGTGCCGCTGCAATCGGGCGTGGTTGCGAGGGACAGAGGCTTCGACTATGTCTCGCGAATGGCGCGTCGTCCGATCCTGATCCACCCCGATCCACGCCTCAAAAAGGTCTGTCCGCCCGTCGATGCCGTTGACGACGATCTGCGGCGCCTCGCCGATGACATGCTCGAGACCATGTACGACGCGCCCGGAATCGGCCTCGCCGCCCCGCAGGTCGGCGTTGTCCGCCGGCTCTTTGTGATGGACTGCAACCGGGACGAGCCAGGGACGGACCCCGTGGTCTGCATCAACCCGGAGATCGTCGGAACCTCCGAGGCGCGTGTGGTGACGGAGGAGGGATGTCTTTCGATCCCCGATGTCTTCGACACGGTGGAGCGGTACGACACCATCCGTCTCCGCTTCCTCGACCGGGACGGCAAGCCGGAGGAGCGCGATCTCGACGGGCAATGGTCGATCTGCGCGCAGCACGAGCTCGACCATCTGAACGGGAAGCTCTTCA
>JBCCWM010000412.1:0-4239 GCA_039193505.1 Pseudomonadota bacterium
AGGAGCTCAGCATCCGCGAGAACCGCCGCATTGCGGTCGCGCTGTCGACGGCACGGCTGATGCATGTGAAGATGCCGGAGAGCTTCGACGCCGCCTTCCAGCCCTCGCTCGACCGGAACGCGCCCTCGCCATGGCCCAGCTCGAGTTCATCGAGCGCGCCGAGGTCGTCCACGCCCGCGGCCCGCGTTCGCCAGTGTCTCTCGGACCAATGGCGGTCCAACGGCTCACCCGGCAAAAGCCATCTCGCGACCGCCCTCGCCGTCGCAGCGGTCAGGGCCGGGAGGAGCGTTCACCGCTGCTCCCACGCGGGGCTGATCGAGGCGCTCTCGAAGGCCGAATGCGAGGGCCGCCTGGCCGATAAGATCTGCGTCTGCAGTCTGCACCCGCGCGGCCCTCCTCATCGTCCCTCTCGGCGGTTGCTCGCAAACGCCTGTCGGCAGCGGAGGTGATCGGCTGCCCGCCGATCACCTCCGGCGGCGCCAAGCTCTTGGTCGGGAAATCGATCCCCCGGATCGATTTCGGATCCTCCTCGCTCCACTTCGTCAACGCCCGCTCCGAGAAAGGCGTGTTCGCCAGTGATCTCGAACGCATGGCGACACAATGGCTCATTCCCGACCTCGACCCGAGGCTTCGCCGAATGGGGGGACGTCTTCGGCGATCCCGTCGTCGCCACAGCGCTCCTCGACCGGCTCCTCCATCACGCCGTCGTCGTCCAGATCGAGGGGGCGAGCCACCGCCTCCGATCCCACGCGGACCTGATCTCTGAGCACGTCCGCGCCAACGCCCCGACCAGCCCACCGCTGGCTCCCAAACGCCGCGGCCGCCCCCCCAAAACAGGAGCCTCGATCACCGCACCGCCCGATCACCGGACCCGCCAAAGTTGGGAATCTACGTTCCCTACTTCTCAGGAACTTGGATCGGCATTGACAACAGGTCGCAGCGGAAAGGCCATTGAAAACGGCCTGCGCGGACCAAAGCCCGACAGCGCGTCTCACCAGCGCCAACCGGTGCGCAACAGAATGACACTCTCGGACCTGCGTCCTCCGTCACCGCGAGGCACGCGCTGGGTCTGAGGACGGCGCAGCTCGATCCCGCGCAGATCGCACAAAGACAAGTATTGCAGCTTCCTTTGCAGGATCGATCAAGCATTGGACAGGCAAAGAATATCTATAGCTCCTGATGTTAGGGCCGGTTCGATACGTTTTTGGAGGCGAAGTTGAGGCATTCCCCGATCTTTGGACACTATCGGGCGGTTTCTGAGCCACTCTCTGGGCGTCGTGGTCGGGCTACGGGACGTTTGGTCGGCGCGGTGGACCGCGTCGGGCGGCTGTTGTTCGTCGAGGGCGGAGGGAGGCCGCCGGTGGGTCAGACGTCAAACCGGGTGCGCGGACCGGTGTGCGCTTGCGATCCGGTCTGCCGGGCATGCAGGGAAACGCTCTCGTGCTTGGGCGACCGCCAGAGCCGCTCGATGACGACAGTGTCAAGGTAGCGTCCCGTGCCGTCCATGGAGATGCGCGCGCGCCCTGCGGAGCCGATCCGTCCAGGCGAAGGCGATGCGATCGCGGGTCCGTGTTCATGATCTCGGGCGAGCCGAAGCGCGGGATGGCCTTGTCGAGCGCGTCGGCGCAGCCCTCCGCCTTCAGGGCGGTCGACAGCCGCCAGGACATCGCCCAGCGGCCCGTGCCAGTCCAAGGTTGCCACGAGAGAGGACGCCCGGCCGCATCCATTGCCCGGCAGGCGATGATGTACCAATGCCAAAGCCCGATGAGTGTGACTCAACGGGCGCTTCGCCTCCCACCCGACCACCAACGGTCCTCCACCCCATTGGCATCCTTGGTGGTCGGGCGCGGAGGTCGGATCGGTTCCCATCTATGAACCTTGGCCTAAGAGCCTGTCCGAGAAGCTGTTGAGAGAGGGTTAAGCGGACGCCGTTGGTCTGGTTCACTGTAGTTTCTGGCAAGAGGCGACGGAGGATCGGTTGGCGTGGACGGCGGCCACCCGGGGCAATTATGTGCGCCCGAGCGGGAGCTATGCAAGCGATGTGACGGACCGTGAGTGGGCGCTGATCGCGCCGTTGCTCCCGGCAGCGCAGCCAGGTGGGCGACCTCGGAAGACCTGCCTGCGACGGGTGGTGAACGCGGTTTTCCACCTGCTCCAGGCGGGGTGCCAGTGGCGGATGCTGCCGAGGGACGTCCCGCCGCGCAGCACGGTCTACAGCGACTTCCGGGCCTGGATCGCGGCCGGGGTCTGGGTGAACCTGCACCGCGTGCTCCACCGCCGGACGCGGGAGTTGGAGGGTCGTGGCGAGAGCCCGACCGCGGCGATCATCGACAGATGAGACAGTGAGCGCCACTGGTTCAAGCCCACTGTCGAATGCGTTCAAACCAGCGCGGAGGCCCGCGCGAGGGTCGGATACGATGCCGGAAAGCGGATCAAGGGCCGCAAGCGGCATCTTGTCACCGACACCCTCGGCCTGGTGCTGCGCATCGAGGTCCACTCCGCCGGCGTGCAGGATCGCGACGGCGCAGCGCTGGTCCTCGGCCGGATCACCCGGCGCGTCCCCTTCCTCGAACGCATCTTTGCGGATGCCGGCTACCAGGGGCCGCGCGTCGCCGCGGCCGCGCCGCGTCCTGTCGAGATCATCAAGCGCACCGACACCGGGTTCGTCGTGCCCCCCAAACGCTGGGTGATCGAGCGCACCTTCGCGTGGGCCTGCATCAACCGCCGTCTCGCCCGCGACGTCGAACGCGCCACCGAAACCGTCCGAGTCCTCTTTCTGACCGCCATGATAAAGCTGATAACCCGCCGCGTCGCCCGCTACCGTGACTTTTGAGTCAGGCTCTCAGCAAATCTGCCGAGAGGGGGCAGACAGGTGATGTCGGCGCACCGGACCTGGCGAGGCCAGTCGATTGTCAGGCCCCGGAGCAGGCGGGGGAACAGCCTTCGCCCCTTGGTATGCTGGTGTCCGGCTTCCGGTAGATCGGCATGAGGCTCATCGGCCGCATCGGGCGCCGCACGCGCTTGGGGTTCACGGCATGGCCCTCGTGCCTGAGAGGCCACGTCATCTGTCGGACCCCGTAGACCTGCGTCGCCATGACCTGCCGGTCGATCAGCGCCATCGAGGCCAAACTCGCGGCCGTCTCGTCCGCCGGGCGGTGGGAGACGGTCGACCGCGGGATCGACGGCAGCCGGCAATGCGCCGCGACCGACTGCAGTGGGCGACCCTGCTCGACCATCCCACGTCCAGCCCCAGGGCTTGGGCATTCGCGACAAAAAAAGGTCGCCACCGCGAGCGCCCCGATCTTCGAGCGCAGGTCGCGCACGGTCCCCAGGTCCACCTCGGGCGACTTGCCCGTCGACACCTCTCTCGAAGACCCCGGGCGCGCCTTGAAGCACCGTGCGCGCCATCGTCCTCCGAGCGATGGCGGGGCTTGGGCTGGCTCCATCGGTGGATCGGCATCGGGTGGACCCTTTGTTACAGCGCGACATGCACCACCGTCAGCCAACCGCACCGATGGCTTGACGATCGGCCAAAGCTGGCAGCCTTCTAAACCTCTTTGAGTGCGCAGGGATGTTTCAATCCTGAAGAAATCCAAGAAGAAAGTCCGCCGCTTGCGGGGTTGCGCGTCCCGCTGCAACTCAGGACCTCGAACCGCGCCGCCAGCTCGGCCACCGTCCGCTTGCCCTTCAGCGCCACTCTCGCCTTGAACGCGGCTGCGTGCCGCATCCTCCTCGCCATCTTTGCCGTCTCCGTCTCGAACACCAAGACGACCTCAGATCACAGCTTCCCTCAGCGCCCGATTTCCAGTGAGCACCTCAGTCCGCCAAGTTCGCGTCTCCGTTTCGGCTTGTTCTTACAACGTTGAGGCTGCTACACGTTTCGGCGGAGACGTGGCCGAGTGGTCGAAGGCGCTCCCCTGCTAAGGGAGTAAACGGGCAACCGTTTCGAGGGTTCGAATCCCTTCGTCTCCGCCACTCGCATCTTGCTGATTTTTTGCCAAGACTTTTCTTTTGTGATCCAAAATCAATTAGTTAAATAATTGCACCCTATGCAACCCCCGAGCCTTCGCGCTGAGTATGTTGTGCGCTGCCCCTTTTGTGCATGTTCCTGTGCATGGTGGGTGTGTGGAGCAGCAGCGATGGGGATCCGGAAGCGCGGGGATTGGTGGCACTATGTGCGGTGGGTCCCGGCGCGCTACAGACACCTTGAGGAGGGCCCGCAGGTTCGCCGCGCCCTGA